>JABGVH010000022.1 GCA_018646195.1 Halobacteriovoraceae bacterium | reverse complement strand
CTATCGCCTTGGCGACCCAGCCGCGATAAAAACCGCGACTTCCCTTTTTAGCAATTTCACGAAGTGTCTTTGCTAGATCTTTTTGAACCAGTAGCTCCCCCTCTTTTAAAAGGCGCCCCTCTTTGTAAAATATTTTTCGGGTGGCAGGATATTTTGCCAGCTCTTTCTCTTTCCACTTAAGACCAAATACTAATTCTCCATAGACAGGGAAACCACTCTCTGCCAATTCAATTGCCGGTTGCAGCACGGTGGCCAATTTTAATTTTCCGTATTTTTTATGAACTTCCACAATTCCTTTAACTAATCCTGGTACTCCCACTGAAAAAATCCCGTGAAAGGATTTGCCTTTTATCTCCACCCCATTCTTGTCCAGGTACATTTTGGCATGGGCCTTAAAGGGAGCTTTCTCTCGGAAATCGACTGTTATAGGAGTTTTGTATTTAGGTGAACCGTAGAGAAGGAAACCACCGCCGCCAATTCCAGTACTCTGAGGGCGCTCGACTCCCAGGACGAAAGAAATAGCCGCTGCCGCATCGATAGCATTGCCTCCCAGCTCAAACATTTTAGTACCAGCGTCGGTAGAGTAGATGCCCTGAGTACTAATCATGAACTTCTCTCCCACCGCCTCGTGCTGCTTTTTCACTTCGCCAGGTCCTAGCGGCGCTAGCGGCACCTGACTACAGGCAAGAAGGGCGAGTAAACTAATAATTTTGATGGCCGTTTTCATAGGGACTCCGATAGTTGGGCCCTATTATGGCATTAAATGTTTTAACTTAAAAGTTTAAGGACTCTCTGAGGAACAGAATTGGCCTGGCTCAGCATCGCAGTTGAGGCGGCCGAGGTAATTGAGCTTTTGACACTTCTACTTGTCGCCTCAGCATATTCGGTATCACGGATTTGAGAGCGGCTGCTATCGAGGTTTTCTTTGCTTACGCCTAGGTTTTGAACAATTGAATTGAGACGATTTCCAGTAGCGCCCAAAAAGGCACGCCCACCACTAATATTTTCATTCAACTTATTGAGGTTTTCAATTGACTGCTGGGCGCCTATTTTGGAACGGACGTTTAAATGCCCGGTGCCTAGAGAGTTGGCAGTATCTATTACGCCTTTGAGTTTATAGGCAATTTTATCAAAGCCCTCGACATTGTTAATACCGACATGCAGGTCGTACTTATCGAAGTCCCCAGTTAAGAGCTTGCGGCCATTAAACTCGCTATTGGAGACAACCCTTTTCATTTCATCTTTTAAGTTTTGAAATTCAATATCGGCGAATCCTCTATCTGTATTAGAAAGAGTGTCGGTAGCTGTTTGCATCGCTAATTCTTTTAGCCGGTGAGACATCGCCTGGATAGTGCTGAGATTTCCCTCGGCCACTTGAAGCAGTGAGGTGCCATCATTGGCGTTGCGAACAGCTTGTCCCATAGAGCGACTTTGGGCGCGCATGGTTTCACTAATCGCCAGTCCTGAAGGATCGTATGCGGCTTGAGAGATGCGGTCGCCACTAGACATTTGGCGCAATACTTTTTCACGGTCCTGGCCATTATTGCCAAGCATTCTCATTGCAGTGATGGATTGGAGATTAGTCTTAACCCTCATCCGTAGTATTTCCCTTCCGTAGTATTTCCATGGTCGTTCCAAAAGGCCTTCGTTGGCCTTCTTAGGGAACTCCCTCGTCTAATCTATTCGGCAAATATTTCCACAAGTTGAATTTTTTTCCCGCTAAGTACCCGACTTTAAAAGGTAATTAATCGCAAAAGAGCGGCAATTTTTGCCCATTAAGGGGAAAATTTAGGCAAAACAGCCCTCCCATGCTAATAATCACCAGGTAAAACTCTTTCGTCGGATTAATTTTAATGAGCCATGGGCCTTCACAAACTTCACCTTCTCGACCTGATTGGCTGAAAGTTAAAATTCCCCATGGTGCCAAATACCTACAGCTCCGTCAGCTCTTAAAAGAACAGAACCTTGTCACCGTTTGCCAAGAGGCCCTCTGCCCTAATATCCAAGAGTGCTGGGACGGTGGCACCGCCACCTTCATGCTTATGGGTGATACCTGCACTCGCGCTTGTCGCTTTTGTTCCGTCAAAACAGGTAACCCAATGGGAGTCCTCGACCGTGAGGAGCCACAGAAAATTGGTTATGCCATTTCTCAGATGAAGCTAAGTTATGTCGTTTTGACTAGTGTCGATAGAGATGACCTGGACGATTTTGGTGCCGATCATTTTGCAACAACTATTGAAATGATTAAAAAAAATAAACCCGAAATGTTAGTTGAATGCCTGACCCCAGACTTTGAGGCGATTCCTCAATTGGTCCAGAGAGTATTGGACGCCAAACCCGATGTCTTTGCCCATAATATAGAAACCGTAGAGAGGCTTTCCCCTACTGTTCGCGACCGCCGTGCCAAGTACCGCCAGTCTCTTGAAACACTAGCGTTGGCCAAGGTTTTTAATCCCGAACAAATTACAAAAACTTCCATTATGCTTGGGCTTGGTGAGACCAAACAAGAGATTAAGCAAAGCCTACTAGACCTTCGAGAAGTTTCCTGCGACGTGGTTACCTTTGGCCAGTACCTAGCGCCAACTGATCAGCATAAGAAATACCTACCGGTAGTGGAGTATATCCACCCGGATATATTTAAAAGTTATCAAAAAATGGCGGAGGACTTAGGCTTTCTCTACGTCGCCTCTGGACCTTTAGTCAGAAGCTCCTATAAAGCAGGAGAATATTTTATCGCTTCAGTCATAAAAGAACGGCAGCATAAAAACAGCTGGCTGAAGAAGCGTTTGCAATGAGAGTAGAAAACTGGGGACAGGTACCCTACCTCGAGGGACACGCCCGGCAATTAGAATTAGTCCATGCCGTTTACAAGGGAGCTGAAGAGAGAATTATTATTTGCTCTCACCATCCGGTTGTCACCTTAGGAAAAAAATCAACCGCTGAAGACCTGCTCGGATGGAGCGGAGAAGTTGTGCAAGTCGAAAGAGGTGGCAAGGCCACCTATCACGGACCGGGACAATTAATCGCCTATCCTATTATTGATCTCCGTCGCCGCGGCCAAGATATTCACCTCTATTTGAGAAACCTCGAACAAGCAATGATTCAACTTCTTTCAGGGCTAGGCCTTTCGGCCAGTGGAAACCCTACCCCCAATAATCCTGAACAGACCGGGGTTTGGGTTGGTCAGCATAAAATTGGTTCCATAGGGGTGGCAGTAAAACGCTGGATCACCTATCACGGCTTGGCGCTCAATTTGTATCATGAACCGCTGGCATTTAGCGGCATCAATCCTTGCGGATTCAACCCCTCGATTATGACAAGCCTCGAGGCCTTGACGAGTACCAAAGTACAGCGCTCTACTATTGAGGCTCAAGTCTCACAGTCACTGCTTCGACTGCTCGCCGCTACCAGCCAAAATTCTCTTACACTCTAGTTCAGAATCTTGCCATCCGCGCCTCCTTCGGTGACAATAGAACCAGCCAATTTTCTAAGGAGTCATGAATGCGCATTTTTGAATATATCCAACAAGGTGGAACAATTATGTACATCCTCTTGGCACTCAATATTGTTGGATTCGCCATTATGATTTCTAAATTCTTTGTCTATTCTAAAGAGAACGAAAACTCATCAAGTGCTGCAGAAAGCATGGGAAATAAAATTGCCGCTCAATTAGGTGGCAAAGATGCCAACACTAAAATGGAATTGGCCCGGCAAGAACTGGCCGGCTATGTTCATGTCCTTGAGAAAGGCCTCAATACCGTAAAAATTATCGCTTCTATCTCTCCTCTTTTAGGACTGCTAGGAACCGTAATTGGTGTCTTGGTTGCCTTCCGAGTGATGTCTGAAACTGGTCTCAATAATCCGGCCACCTTCGCGCAGGGAATCTCGCTAGCATTAATCACCACAGTCGGAGGCATGATCGTGGCGATACCTCACTTCGTCGGCCATAATTACTTATTAGGGATGTTAGACAAAATCGAGTCCAACCTCGAAAAAGAACTTTTTAAAAAGGTCTTGTAATGAAAAAGCGTACTCGCGAAAGCGCCATGCCAGATATTACTCCCTTGATTGACGTTGTATTCCTACTTCTCATTTTCTTTATGGTCTCTACAGTCTTTAAAAAAGATGAGATGGCGTTACTTTTAAACCTTCCTAAAATGACTAAGGGTGAATCAAAGCAGCAAAAGAAAGAAAATATCTTCGTTGAGCTCTCTGTTTCCGAAATTGCCATCAATGGTCAGAAAACTAGTCTTGAAAGCATTGATACAATTTTAGGTGGCTTTAAAAATAAGGAAGTTCCAATTGAGCTTCGAATCGATAAAGAAGTTACCTATAATAGAATGATCGGACTCTTAGATCACCTCAAAAAATTTGAGTTAACTAATCTCTCTCTTATAACTGAAAATTAAAGAAGTTCCCGAAAAGTTGTATTTAGCTGACCACTGGTATTTTGCCAATGGAACTTTTCGACATGCTCACGCCCCACTCTTTTCATCATTGCCTGTTTTTCGTCATCTTCCAAAACATTAGAAATTTCGCAGGCAAGTTCTTCAATATCTTTGGGGTCTATATAGACAGTTCCGACTCCACCCGCTTCTGGGAAGCAAGAACCAGTGGAAGTAATCACTGGCACTTCTGAAAACAAGGCCTGTAAGATAGGAATTCCAAATCCTTCAAAAAAACTAGGATAGCAGAATAGTTTAGCCCCTTGGAATAGCGCCGGCAGGTCGGGGTCCTCTATATTAGAAAGGATTTTAACTTGATCAGTTAATCCCAGCTCAGTCACCGTTTTTTCAATTTGCCTAAGGTATTCTTTTCCCCTGCCTATTAATACTAATTGATGATCTCTATGCTGGTCGATTCGAGAAAAGGCTTTTACCAAACTTAGAGCATTCTTACGCTCTTCAATCGCACCAACATACAATATATAAGGCTGGCTTATTCCTGCCTTCTCTAAAGTATATTTTATATCTGCGGGTGCGACTTTATTGTAGAAGCGAGGATGGCAACTTTGATAGGCCACTCTAATTTTCTCTTCAGGCACTTTTAAGAATTCAATCAAGTCACTTTTGGTTTGCTCACAGATCGCCAAGACTAAGTCGGCCGACTCACAGGCATGGGTAAATTTCTTAAAATAAACTTTGCGGTCGATCCAGGGAAAAAATTCAGGAAAGCGTAAGAAAATTAAATCGTGTATAGTAACGACCGATTTCTTACAGGCCTTTTGAATACCTGGAGGAAGTTCATGACTAAGTCCATGATAGATATCTAATTGATCTTTTTTAAGGGTGTTTGAAAGTAGTAAGCTTCTCCAAACACTGGTTAAGTTGCGAGAGAGAACACCTGAAGGTTTAACTACTTCAAAGTTTGGATACTTCCGCAGCCATTCTTCCGCCCGGCCATCATTAAATGGTGGAGTGTAGAGAAGATACTCATTGTCTGGATAATATTTTTGAAGACCTTCCACTAAAGTTCGACTGTAGTTTCCTAGTCCTCGAAAGTTGTGAAAGATTCTCTTGGCGTCAAAACCTATGCGCATCTGTTTAGGTTAAACACTTGAACAAGAGAATACAAGCCCAAGCTGAAATTAAATACGAATTCTCTGATTTGGGTAAATGCGATGCCCCCTAATAGTATTTATTGATTTAAGGCGTGCTATTGAAATTCCAAACTTTTTAGAGATTCGGGTAAGATTGTCTCCCGCCTTAACCGTATAGTACTTCTTTTTAACGCCGGGAATTTTCAGTTTTTGTCCCACTAGAATTTTGCTTCTTCTCAGTCGATTTAGCCGTTTCAAAGCCCCTATAGTGGTTTTGTATTTCCTGGCGATCAAGCTAAGGTTCTCTCCTCGTCTAACCTTATGGCGACGATTGGAGGTCTTGGCAACCCTATTGCTACGAGAAGATTTTTTAGCCTTTGCTAAACCTTTTAGTGGCAGGCGGACATTCGCTGGTAATGTTAGCTTAAAAGTCTTGCCTCTTCTCCCTGAGTCAACCCATCCGGTTTTTATATCCTGATTAAGTTTTTTAAGTACTTTGTAAGAGATGTAATTCTTCTTTGCTAAATTCCTTAAATTAAATCCTCCCTTTAAAGAGATATTTAGAGAATTATTCCAATCTCTATCGGATTTTCTATTGGCCGGTAATGAGTAACGCTTTCGATTTTCGTAGAGCATTTTTGCAGCATAGAGCTTAGGAATATAATAAACGGTCTCGCTAGGGAGTAAGCCTTTCTTAACTAAAACTCGGAAGTCTCGCGACTTGCCCTTTCTTATCGCATTGATGATTCGGTACTCGCCGGCATTATAGCCGCTAAGTGCTAATTCCCAGGAACCAAAAATATTATAGAGGTCTTTTAAGTAGCGAGCTGCCGCTCGAGTCGACTTTTGAATTTGATAGCGTTCGTCAACATGCTTGTCTACACGCAGTCCATAACGGGTAGCAGTTCCCTTGACGAATTGCCAAGGACCTACGGCAGAGGCACGGCTTCTAGTTCTCGAATAGTAACCACTTTCAATTAACCCAAGATAGAAAAGCTCACCGGGAACTTTTTCTTCTTTAAATATTTTACGAACGGTAGCTTCAATTTTTTCGGCATTTTTAATATGTCTTTTAAAGCGCGTGAAGTCTCTTTTGGTAAAATAATTTATCCAAAACTTATGAAGCTTTTTTGAATACCTTAGATTGAGTTGATCTTTCTTGTTGATTTTCTTTTTGCGAGTCTTGGCCATTCTTTTAGCACTTTGAACAACCACTACTTTTTGGCGTTTGATGGGCTCGTTATCCAATTTTGAATGGAGCGACAAGTCGGCTAACACAGGCTCTTTCTTACTGACTGGAAGACTTTCTTTTGGCGCCTGCTTTAACGCCTTCTTAACTGAGGCAAAGCTTGGCCTTGGGTGTTCTTCTTTTTCTCGAATATCAACTCCCTCGGCATAATAAACTTCACTATGCTTTTCTTTGGAGGTCAGTTTTTCAATTTTTTTAACTTTTTTTACAGTTTTTTTCTGATCAGGCCACATCAAACCTTTGATGGTACTGCAGGAAACTAAACTGCCGAGAATCATAATTAGAAAGAAATTATTAAATTTCAAAGAGAACTCCTCGTTCATTAAATACTTGTCCTAGTTCTATTCTAACCGGGACCTAATATCTGACAAAGAGGGAAATTTATTGCGGATTATTGGCCATTTAGAAGCCAAGGTCGAGTTTAATACTGGTCTTAATTTCTCCGCTAAGATGGAGTTTCTGAGGAATTTGATCAATCGTTATATCACCCCGGACGGTGAACTCATAATTGCTTTCTAGCAGCCGGACCCAGTCCGTATTGGGATTTATGATTAGCTCAATGCACTTTCCATCGCAGCCAATTTTATGAATGCCTTTCTTGTAGAGTAGAATTAAGCGCGAATTGGAATCCTGTTGAGTAAATTCTTGATCGATCCTGGCCCCTGGATCGAGTTCTTGCGCCGGAATCTCATTATCGTAATCAACATAGATTTTAACTTCTTTCAAAAAATTTAGAGTGGCGCCTTTTTCGGCCTCATTTTCTTCTATTTTTAAAAGGACACGGGTTAATTTTACTTCCAAAATTTTCGAAAACCTAACTTCTCTAAGTTTAGGAATTGAAACAAGTTTTGAGGTCACTGGAACCTGCATGCCGTCGTTTTCGTCAATGGCAATATTGGCAAACATCGAGGCCAAGCGCTGGAAGACTCCGCCGACTACTGGAACGTCTCCCACTTCATTTCCTAGGCCATTGATTGCCACCGCAGCGATGGGATGGGTGAAGAAATAAGTGTCTCGGAACTCTTCAGTTCCCCAGGTGGGTTGAATGCGCTCATAGACCGGCTTTTCGCAAGAACTTGCAAAGAGCAGCAGGAGAATTAGGACCAATTTAGTGTTTCTCATTAAATGCACAGTATTCCGGGGTAGTGGTAGGCCATAATAGTCCGTAATGACACAGTGTTCCAGCTATTTGTAATTGTTACCTAAACTGAATTTTTTGATGGGAAACAGCTCTAAAGGTAGGCATTATGATGGCTATGCAGCGCGTCTTACCCCCGATATTACTCGCATTTCTCTGTTTAATTCCCAATGCCTTTGCGGCCTATTGGGATACCCTTCCGGCCGGCGTGCGGGCGGTTGTCTGGCGCAACGTCACTACCTCAAGCGTTCAATCCGAGTACTCGGCCAAGGGCCAAGTCTCACCTTACTTTTTCAATTTAGACTTGAATGCCCAAACACTTTCCGACATGGACCCGGCCTTTGCCGATGCTTTTAGTTATATGGCGAGCATCTCTCCAGCAGCTGTCGAGGCCTTCAGTGCCGCCAAGTATGAGGCCAGGGGTTCGGCCAAGGCCGATGTTAACGGCTTCGGTTTTGGATTAGGAATCACCAATCGCCTCAGTGCCTACACCTCTGTTCCACTCTATAAGGCAAAAGTTAATATTAACTTTGTCCGAACCAGTGGAGATAATTTTAACCAAGTTCAAAATTCAATCAATGCCTCAGGTTCCAATAATCAATTAAAACCCTTTTATCAACAAGTTCTAGGCCAATTAGATGATGCCAGTGGACCTCGTATTCAAAAAGTTTTAGTCGATAAATTAGGCTATCAGCCTATGGGCAATTGGGAGGCGCAAGGTCTTGGAGATGTAGAGCTTGGAATGATGTACCAGCTCACCCAATGGACTGGCTCAGGACTCTTATTAAGTGGCGGAGTGGTACTTCCTACTGGTCGAGTTGATAATCCCGATATCCTGCAAGACTTTGGTTTTGGCGATGGTCAAACAGATGTCTTTTTAGAATTTGGTGGCGGAAGCCGCGTACTCAACGACTGGATCAGCCTCGATTCTTGGACAAGACTTACCTATCAAGCCGCCGCTAACAAAGAGCTGCGAGTTGCTGAAGATCCCGACACCTTAATAGGAAGTGAGAAAGGAACCTTTAAAGAAAAACTTGGTAATAAATTTGATTTTGCAGTTAACGCCACCTTTCACGCCACTGATTGGTTCGAACTCTACACAGGTTACCTGTATAATTATATCGGTGAATCTAGCTACCAATCCAAACACTCCCTCGCCAACCAGTTTTTACAGGCCAATACAGAACAAGAAATTCATTTCCTGCGCGGCGGTTTTGGAATTTCGACTGTTGAGCTCTTTAAAAGAGGAAAATTCTTTCTTCCAATGAATACTTCATTTGGAGTTCAAAAGGCCATCGGGGGCATGAACTCCCCCCGCTATACTCGCTACGATCTAGAGTTTCGCTTCTTCTTCTAAAAATAATTTGAATTACTGCAGGTGGGAATAGAAAACTTTGCCATTTTCTTCCGAGGTCAAGGCAAAGGGGTCCTCTTTTATTAATAGAAAACCATCTAGGTCAAAAAAGTCGACTCCGTAAGCGCAGTGAAGGGCTGAGGAGATTCCAAGAGAAGTCTCAACCATGCAACCAAGTAGCGTCTTTAATCCCTGCTCTTTGGCATTTCTAATTTGCTTTAAGGCCTTGAAGTAGCTTCCGGCCTTCATTAATTTTATATTGACGCCGTCAAAAGCATCACAAAAATGTTCAGTGATATCGCCATCGGTTAAGGACTCATCGGCAAAAATAGCGATAGAAGAGTTCTCTTTTAAATACTGGGACTCGCTGTAGAGATTGGCCTTTAGCGGTTGTTCTATAAAATCAATCGGTCCTTTACTATTTAGAAATTCAATCAGCTTAAGGACTTGATCAGGGTCACTGTAGGCCTCGTTGGCATCTAGTCGCAGACTGCCCTCAAAATACTTGCGGAGTTCGGTGATTCGCTCAATAGAATCCTCACTTCCCAGTTTTACTTTTAGGGAATGGAATCGGCACAACTTATGGTCTGAGATAAAGGCCTGCAGCTCGCCAATTGGCATAATCGGAACTGAGAAAGAAGTCGCCACGGTCTGAACCCGATTGACTCCTAAGATTTTGTGAATGGGCTCTTCGGTGATGGCCCCCAAGTACTCTATAAAGGCCGATTCAATTCCAAAACGCAGGGAATTAGGTAAATCTAATTCACTAAAAGCATCCATTAAGGCGCTAATACTATGAATAGCGTCGGGAGAAGAACTGACAAAGCGCTCAAAGGCCTCGAGAGTTGAAGTATCGGACTCTCCATATCGGATATTATAGGCGACTTCGCCTCTCCCGATAAACTCATGGTCCTCAACTGTAATCAGAAAATTAGTCTTCTGCTCAGCTTCATTGCGAGCAATTTTCCAATTAAACTTTAAGGGTAATTTTATTGGTTCGATTTTCCAGCGCAGCATAGGTACAATCTTAACATATAATCTTTGCCAATAGCTATGGAACAAAAACTAGGTCTTCTTTCAAAACTCGGAATAACCATTATCTTACTTTACTTAGGAGGGATGATTATCGCTCCCCTATTATTTAAGTACCTACAGAGTAAGTTAAGCAGTAAAAACAAACGCCCAAATGTTGATATGGATGTTCTCATAAGAAGGAAAGAACAAATGCTTCGCGGAGCAAATCCCACCGGCCAACTAAACGGATTTGATAAAGAAACAAAAGCTGTCAAGAAGCATAGTAAAGCAGAAGCTCTTTTCCGAGAAAAATTTCAAGAACTTTCAAAAATTAGTGAGAAGGATTCAGCGCAGAAAGAAAGCTTAATGGATCTAAAAAATATCCTGGCGCTCTTAGATAGTCTGCAATGGGGCGAAGGTGCTGCCATAAAAGAAATGATGGCGCGCTTTGCAAAAATTTACAATTATCGAATTGAAAACCACCAGATAATTAAAATTGTTAGGATGGCCTTAAAGCAAAATATTATACTTTCAAGAAATACAAGCAAGCTACCCGGCCATCATGAACTGCTTGAATTGTTCTATGTTCTTCTTTATCTTGACATCCTTTTCTGGGAGATCAGAAAAGGTAAGTCCGACTTTTGTAAATTCCTGGCACGTAGCTTTAAGGTCAAGGAGCTGGCGATTTTTCAAGCATTCGAAAGTATCATCTGGAAAACTAAATTATCGGAACAGCAGGTTTATGAAAAGCTTCTTAGCAACTCTCAAAGCTCCTCTCTTATTGAAGTCAGCGAAGACCACCTCTCGGACATCTATAATAAAATTATTCTTATCAATGGCAGCAAAAATTTTATAACTCGCAAAGAGTTCATGGCCTTAATTCAAGCCGAGGCGGTGATTTTCTCGACTCTCTCTGCGATACCTCCCCTTAGAGACAAGCGGGATAAAGCCGGCGCTTTTACTGTTTTTGGGTTGGAGCAAGATGCCAATGCCAGTGAAATAAAAAAGCGCTATAAGCAGTTAGTTGTTGAGCGTCACCCGGATAAGCTATCGACTCGTGGTATTCCTAAATCTTTTGAGAAAATAGCCACAGAAAACTTTCATATTATTCAACAAGCCTATGATATCCTTAAAAAAATATAAAAAAGGTAGAAAAGTGGACAGTGAAATTATTATTAAAATTAAAGAGCATCTAGTTCATATCATAAGTGAAACCAACGGAGTTTCCCTGGCCGACAGCCTAGAGCTTCTCTCTCATACCCAAGCGCTCAAAGAAGATAGTCAACTCAAAAGCTTATTGACCGAATACCAGGGTTTGATAACCGATTATCATCTTAAAAAAAGTACTATTTCAGAAGTTCTAGAGCATCCATTCTCTAAGGCCTTCTTTCAATTTTTTAAAGAGTTTCCGATTCCATTTCACGAGGAGCATATCCATTTAACAGGCTCACTTAGTGCAGAGTTTATCTATCCACGCTTAAAGGCACTATTAGAGGGACCAGAGAGCGAGGTCTACAGCGAAAAAATAAAAGAAGTTTATGGTGACGACGCTCTGCCGATAGAAAGCATCGAGGACTTAGATCAATTACTGCGTCTCAAAGAAGGCGAACAATTCAAGACCTACTTAAAAATACTCTACATTCCAAAATTAGTTTTAAACTCAAAGCAGGCCCATCGCGATGCTGCCTACCATATGGCGAAAGAACTCTACCAAAAATACAACGTCGGCCATATTCGTCTTAAGTTTACTCTTTCCCGATCAACAAAAATGGGGGGAGAGCAAGTTCCTGGACTAGAGGATTTAACTGAAGAAGATGTTGTCTTCGGTCTCTATGAAGGTTTCAAAGATTTTAAAAGGGAATACTCATTTTTTGATTTCATACTCTCCCCTTCTTTTAGAAAGGAAGCTAGCTTTTTCGATGCAGAAAATTACGGTTCAAAGAAAGAACACTTCATGGACCAAATTTTTAAACTACTTGATATCCTGGAGCGCCACCCCTACCTAAGGGATAATCTCAAAGAAATCGACACGGTAGGAGATGAAAAAGATCTCTATAAAAAAACCCACTTTGAAGAGATGAGAAATGGCCTTCGAAGGCTTCAATACAATGGCTTCTCAATTCGCTCTCACCATGGCGAAACCTGGACAATTTTACGCAGGGGAATTCAATCTGTAGATAATGCGATGAATATTTGGCATATCGACACTTTAGAACATGGCCTTAGTCTCGGAATCAATCCAAATTTTTACTTTCACCGCCTCTTCCAACGAGTGATGCAAAAGAATCGCAAGGGAGAAGCTCTTGTCAAAACAGAACAAGAATATCTCGAACTAGCAGATATGGAATGGCACGATACCGCTGTCAAAGAAAAGCTCATTCAAGGTACCCCGATCACTTCCCTTGAAGAAACCTCCTTCTTAAAAACAAAATTTCATTACGCCAGGGAAATAGAGCATTACCAACACGATGTGCTCAACAGAATGATTAATAAAAAAGTATCACTAGTCGCACTGCCTTCTTCAAATTTAAAACTAACTGGGGTCTTTCCAGAATTTAAAGACCACCCCTTTTCTTGGTGGGAGAAGAAAGGAGTGTCTCTGGGAGTTGGTACTGATAATTACATTACCCTTAGTACAAATTATATTCAGGAGATGCTTATTCTCTTGCTATCAGATCCGGATAATCTAAAAATAACTAAACTTCTAATGCTAACCACTAGAGAAAAAAGAAGGCCATATATAAGCCATCTCTTATGGGAAATGCGTAAGAACTTATTTAATTAAGGTGCTAATGCCTTGGCAACCACTTCAGGAGTGATGGCAAGCATGCATTCTTGATAAATTTCCCGCGAACAACCACCTCTGCCATCTTTTGAACAAGGCCTACAGCTAAGATCACTTTCTAAGATTTTGACATTGTCTCCCGAGGGAAATCCGAAGGCAGTTGGACCGATTAAGGAAAGACCTGAAACTCCCAAAAGGTCACCCACATGCAAGAGCCCAGTATCGGCCGAGACAAAATTACTGGCGGTGCTTAGAATATAGGCACTTTCGGTAAGACTTAATTTGCCGGCCAGATTAGTCACTCTCTTAGGGTCCAGGCCTTCAAGTTCACTACAAAATTCATCTCCCGGACCTCCCAGAACAATTATTTTGGGATGCTTAACGATCGAAATTAGTTCTTTCCAATTTTCTAAAGGCCAGCGCTTCATTTCCCATGCCGCCGAGGGCACCAGAACTAGTGCATCGTGATGTTCAGCTAATTGCTTGGAGAATTGCTCGGGAAACTTCCAGCTCTGTGTGGTTGTTAGAGATTTAATTCCCCAATCTTTTAAGGCCTCTAAATAAGAGACCCTGCCACGAAAGGGCCATGAAAACTTATTGATTCCAAGCTTAAAGAGAAGAAAGCGTTTTAATCTGTCTTTTTTTCGCCGTAAGATTTTTGCGCCAGAAAAAGTAAGCCTAAAATAGCAGCGTAAAATTCCCGAGCGCAAGTTACTATGGGCGTCATAGATATGGGTGTATCCCTGCCCGCGCAATTGCCGCGCCAGCCGCAACAATCCCAGTAAACCAGTCGATCTCTCAAGTCCCCAGACTTTATTAACTTTGCTATTTAATTCCACCAATGGACAAAATTCACGCCTGGTTACCCAGTCAATCTGGCCTTCTAAGGGCGCCAGAACTTCCATCGCTTGGACTATATCTCCAAAGCTGGAAAAGCGGATTACTAAAATTTTGGAATTGCTGCTGTTCATGCTTTTACTCTACCAAAGGCGCTAGCAAGGGGCAACGCCCCCCGCAAAGACCGCGCCTTTCTGACGGCCACAGGCTCTATACGAGCAACATGGATTGAGCTAAAATCATGGGACATTTGTCTGTCCGTAGAGGAGCTCTAAAAATGAAATACTTACTGGTAATCGCATCACTATTCATCTTCGCAACCCAGGCCAATGCCCGCTCCATTACAGCAACTGCTGGAGTCTCCACTGCGCCAACGGAGTATGGCAATGTTATCTTGGGAAGTATTTGGGAAGATGCTGGCTGGCCCAAGGCGGTTCCCCATAATATAGCCCCTACTCCGCAACCAGCGCCTATTGTGCCAGTTAAAAAAGTCACCAAAAAAGAAGTTAAAAAAACACCTCCAAAAGTAATTCCTCCAAAAATAAAAAAAGTAGTGAAAGAAGATACTATCGACGAAGATGATGATGGTGACATGATTGACGACGAAGACGGAGATGAAAAACCAGTCAAAAAGAAAGTCGCTAAGAAAAGCAAGAAACTGACTAAGGGTCAGCAGCATATCAAAGATATGTTGAATAAAAACCGCCAGCGACTTAAAGATAAAACTCGCCAACAAAAAGATCAGGCCCAACAGGAAAAAGTAGACAAACTCGACAATAGCTCTAAAAGCCTTCGCGAGCAGTACCTCAATAACTTGGCCAAGTTAAAAAATAGAAATAAGAAAACTTTTTCTGATTGGAGAAAGCAAAGAGCCGCCACCTACAAACGTTGGAAAGAAAAACAGAAAATCTTTTATAAAAACATTAAATATTATAAGAAAGCACAGTTTAATTTTGAAGCTCCGGTTGTCTCGATCCCAAAAAGAGAGCTCAAGAAACCGGTATCAACCGCTCCTCGTGACAAGTACCATGTCATTCCTGGTGCCCTCGATGCACCGGTTCGGGATCAAGGCAGGCGACCCACCTGTGCCGCCTTTGCAGGAATCAGAGCAATAGAACTCTTGTTGCGCTCCTCTGACGTTAAACAAGATTTAAGTGAACAGTATTTTTACTGGGCCTCCAAGCCCAACTGTCAAAACCGTCCCTGTACGCAGCGGGGTTCCTGGGTCTTGAAGGGATTCGGAAGTAGTAAGAGCTCATTCTCCCCCAATATTCCTGGCGAAAATGCCTGTCCTTACAAAAAGCAACAAGTTAATGGAAACGAAACTCAGACTCCCCTCACCAATCGCTGCAAAAGTGGTTCGGTCAAAGTCTCGGGCTATAAAAGACTTTCAAGTTTAGACGACATAATGGGGGCACTTAAGAGTAACCAACCAGTTGTCGCTGGCTTCAAGCTTTCTCCCAATTTCTATAAAAATAATGGCCTGATAAGTTATGGAGCTTCGTTTGTGAATGGAAAAATGGACAGTCACGCGATGGGCCATGCAGTGCTCTTAATCGGTTATATGCAATTGCCCGAAAAGCTCCATGGCCGAGAAGGCCGAGTCTGTCTTCTTGTCGCCAATTCTTGGGGAGAAGGCTGGGGTCGAGGCGGCCACGCTTGTGTAACGGAACGATGGGTTCGCCAATATCGCATCGAAAATGCCTTTGTGGCCCTCAATAAGGCTGATATACTTTAAGCAATGGCCTTTACTAAACAAAACCTTATAAGTCTGATCCAAGCTGCTGTAAAAAATCAGGCAAGTGATATTCACATCCGAACAGATGAAGTTCCTTGTCTGCGCATTAGAGGAGACTTAGTTCCTATTCAGACAAAGCCCTTTAGCTATGAAGATGTAAAATTTATTGCTGAGTTGGTTTTAAATAAGTCAGACCTTATAAAAATCCTTCCCAGTATAAAAGAATATGATGGCGGTTTTGCGATTCCAAAACTTTGTCGCATTCGTTTTAACTTCTTTCGTTACGATAATAAAATAGGCCTAATCTTTAGAATAATTAATGAGAAAATCCCTAAGCTTTCTGATCTGGGGCTTCCAAAAGTTGTCTCAAAAATTTGTGAACAAAGGCGCGGGCTAATCTTAGTAACTGGTGCAACAGGTAGTGGGAAAAGTACCACTCTTGCAGGTATGATCGATCAGATCAATGAAACCCGTTGCGATCATATAATTACCGTCGAAGACCCGGTTGAATACCTGCATAACCAGAAAAAATCGCGCATTACCCACCGAGAAGTTGGACGTGATACTGAAGATTTTTCGGCGGCACTTCGTGGCGCTCTTAGGCAAGATCCCGATGTAATATTAATCGGTGAAATGCGGGACCCTGAAACCATTCAGATTGCATTAAAAGCGGCAGAGACTGGCCATGTGGTTTTTTCTACCGTGCATACCACCGACTCCGTGACAACTATAGGTCGACTCATTTCGATGTTTCCACCGGAAGAACAACTCGAAGTCCGCAAGAGAATAACAGAGAACCTACACGCTACCATAAGCCAGCGGCTACTAAAGGGAAATACCGCCAATGGTGTGGTTATTGCCATGGAAATTATGATTACCAGCCCCGGCGTAAGAGAATGTATTTTAGGTAAAGAAGATCTTTCTCGAATATATCAGGTGATTGCCTCAGGTCGTGGCAAAGGCGGAAATGGCAGTCAAACTTTCGACCAGCATATTGGCCATCTTTTTGAAAACAAAGTTATATCTAAGGCGACTGCACTAGAAAACGTCAGCTCTCAGGCCAACTTCATCCAAAGTCTAACATTCGAATAAGTCTATTCGTCTGCTACAAAAGTTCCGCTTATAAAATCATGAAGAGAACGCTTATCGGCGTTTATGAAAGGAATTATGAAACCAACAAAAAATAAGAGTGAGAGAGGTTTTACTAATAGCTCTCTCAAAAACATTTTCACAAATCCCGCATTATGTTCTTTGGCACTATCTAGCACCCAAAGGCCGGTTAGAACTTTTCCAATCGACCTCTTTTTAACTGCCGAATAGAAAACTTGTAGAATTAGAAAACTACCTAATAAGAAGATACTTCCCATTAATTTCTCTAGGTCGGTAGGTCCAATATTTTGATTCATTCCAAGTTCTCGAACTTGCTCGGTATAGAGTTGAATCGCTTTGTCTTTTAAAAAAATGGTGAGGACAGCGGCGCTTATAGCAACAAGCGCCCCATCGATGATATAAGCTATCAATCGTTTTCCCATACTGCCTGGAGCTATGTCTTTTTGATTATCAAGTTCGGCCTGTCTACGGGCCAATTTTGATCTCGACTCTTTGCGCTTAACACTCTTCCCATCAACTTTTAAGCGCTTACTATCTTGTTTAAAGAGATCCTCGTTATCTCCACCAGAATCTTGCTTGACCTGCTTTTTCTCGTTCCTATCGAGGTCAAAACTCCAGTCGTCATCTTTTTTATCGCCCATGCTCATTCCTTTTAGTAGTCACTTATCTTTTCTAAGATTTTATCGACTTCCTCTTTAGCGGCAGCACACTTACTCTTCCATTCGTCGTGAGCAAGTTCCGGGTCTAGATTCATCAGTAATTGGCCCAAGGCCTTGGTCTTACTATCAAATTCTTTGAGTAGCTCAACCGCCAACTCTTCATCCTCTAGAGACTCTAATTTGTCCAAAACCTGTTGTAATTCACTATTATTCAATATGTCCTACTTCATTGAAAGCATACCGGCTGAATCCAGTATATCATTAATGATAAAAATTGACTCTTCAAGCCCTATATCTTGCTGAAGAGATTTTACCCATTCTTCTTTTCTCTGCTCAAAGTCCTTCCTCCATTGCTTTTCATCGCCTGGACGGACCTTTTCATGGGCCTTGAGTGATGGCTCAAAGTTTGTCACCAAAATATCTTTATTCTGTTCATCTAACTTAAATTTTTCAGCAAATTCTTTATTTTTCTTATCTTCTGCTTGAACCTTAGTAATGTTCAGCGAAACCTTGGTGTCATCTTTTCTCTTAGTTAAGTACTCTATGCTTTTGACTACCTTGGTAAATTTACTACTGTCACTCACTCTTTTACCGCTTTTCTTTTTTAACTTTCGAATATCGTACTTAATATCTTTCCAAGGAGAAAATTTCTTGGCCCGCACTTTATCAAAAGGCAGCGAGTAATCGAGGTCTTGCTCTCTATTATCAGCATAGGCCATTGGGTCCGGAAGGATAATATCTGGCGTAATTCCTTTATACTGAGTCGAAACACCGGTAATGCGATAGAACTTTTGGATAGTAACTTTTAGTGCTCCCATCTCGGGCCAGAAGCGTGAAAGCAGATTGCCTTGATTTAGGTTAAGAACTGCTTGCACCGTTCCCTTGCCATGAGAATGCTCGCCACCAACAATGACGGCCCTGCCGTAATCTTGTAAGGCACCGGCTAGAATTTCTGAAGCAGAGGCGCTAAATCTATTAATCATAACGATTAAAGGGCCATTATAAGTCGTTGAAGTATCGGTATCTGTTAGAACATCAATTTGCCCATTATGGTTTTTAATTTGCACAATAGGTCCCTTAGGAATAAAGAGTCCGGACATTTGCTTGGCATCTTCTAGCGCCCCTCCACCGTTATTTCTAAGGTCTAGGATCATCGCTTTAACATTTTGTTTCTTTAATCTATTGAGTTCATCTCTAACATCGTTGGTACAATTCTTATCTCCACTAGAAAAGTCTCTGTAAAATTTAGGTACTTGAATATAACCAATTTTAACTCCTAGCTTCTTATGCTCAAGAACTGATGACTTAGCAAAAGAGGCCCCCAACTGGACAACATCTCTCTCAATAGGAATAACCTTTCTTGTACCATCGGCTTTCTTTACGGTTAGTTTAACCACGGTGCCTTTTTTTCCTCGGATAAATCGTACAGCGTCATCTACTCGCATATCCACAAGGTCAGTGGTGACCCCATCTTCTTGGGCCACAAGTAGAATTACATCATCAACTTCTAGTCCTTTCTGTCTCCAAGCTGCTCCACCTGGGACTACTTTTACAACTTTTATATAAGCACCATCTTCTTGTAAGACGGCTCCAATCCCTTCAAGGCTACCAGAAATATCGATATCAAAATCTTCCTTTCTCTTTGGGGGAAGATAACTGGTGTGGGGATCAAAAATAGCGGCGATTGAATTAAAAAATCGCTCAACAAAATCATCGTGATTTTCTTTTTTAAGGCGTTCAAAATAACGCTTATATTTTTTAGAGATGGCGTCGTGTGATTTTGTTATCATCTCTTTCTTAGTTAACTTCTTCTCAACCTTTTTTTTCTTTTTCTTCTTTTTATCCCCGTCGTCACTATCTGCATCTAAGAAAGAAAGGTAACGAGAGAGTGTCGATTGCTTAAATATTTTTCTCCAATGTTCAGCAAAAGCTTTCTCATCTTTTAGCCATCCTCTTTTTTCAGGATCTAGCTCAAAGGATTCATTTTTATCAAAGTTAAATTGACCTTTGAAAATCTTTTTCCTCAGGGATTCCGCTAGCAGGATTCTCTTACTTATAATTCCTTGAGTAGTATCTAACAAACCTAACTCACCAGAGATCATCTGATCATCAAGCTTAAATTGATATTTTTTTAGATTTTTAACATCGGCTTTAAAAAGAAACTGCTTTCCGTAATCTACTTTCTTAAGATATTCGGTAAAAGCTTTCTGTGAAACAGAATCATCAATTTTTAATTTTCTAAAATGATAAGTCTCTAGAGCATTTTTAATAATATTGCCCACCAGCTTATCGGTCCGAACCATCTTAGGATTGGACTCGGTGGTAGCGCTGGCACTAAGACTTATGGAAATAAAAATTAAAAATAGAAATAAGGGGTTATGCTTCATCAATTCTCCTTCAGAATAACTATCCCTCTATAATAGGCCCGTTCACTGAAAGGATAAAGAGGGAAGTTAACTACTTTCCTAATGCGTTGAATGAAAAAACTTCGGCATTTGAGAGAGCATCGCTAAGTGCATCACAAAATTGATTTTGTTTGTTATAGAGATCCCAATAGTTCTTATCAGGTTTAATAATAGGGTGTTTCGGTGCGAATAAACTACAAGCGTCATCATGGGGAATGACAGAAATATCATGGGTCCCTATGCGTCGAGATAGTGCAATGATCTCGGCCTTATTATTCCCTAACAGCGGGCGAAATACTGGACGTTTTGAGATTTGATCAATTAACGAAATATTTCCAATTGTTTGACTTGAAACTTGGCCTAAGGCGTCTCCGCTTAGCAGCGCATCGGCACCAATTTTATCGGCCAATAAATTAGCGGCATCCACCATTAGCTTTCTAAAGAGAATAGTCCGATATTCTTCTCTGCAAGTTTTTGCGATGGCCTTTTGAATCTCTCCAAAAGGGATGACATAGAGCTTACTTTCACGTTGGTAGCTCGCCAAGACACGACTCATTTTGATGATTTTCTCTTTCACATCCTCCCCTACAAAAGGATAGGCATAAAAGAAAACAAAACTTTGCCGGCAACCTCTCTTGGCCATCTGGTAGCTTGCAACCGGAGAATCGAACCCTCCAGATAACAGTGTTACCAAATTGCCTGTCATTGCGAAGGGTAAGCCCCCTACTCCTTTAAATTCACGAATCCCAACATAGGCCCATTCCGGAGTGATTTTTATTTGGACTTTTAATTCTGGATGATGAACATCGACCCTTAGTTGCTCTATTTTTTCTAATAGTGCTCCACCTACCTGACGGGAAACTTCCATACTGTCATGAGGGAAGCGTTTATCAATTCTCTTAGTGAAAACTTTAAAGCTGGTTGGGCGAGTTACCAGGGCCTCTGTCTCCGAAATAGCAGCACGGCAAATATCTTCTAAATTAGCCGCCACAGGTCTGACAGGAGCTATCGAAAAGAGCCCGGGAATTCTCTGTAGGGCCGGTATAAGTTCGCCACAGAAATTCTCCTGCGATGAAAGGACTAATCTCTGGTTATCATTTTTAATTTGAAAGGGAGCTGTATGCAGAAGCTTAACCACTTCTTTTACATGCCTTTTGGCGGCCTTATAATAGAGAGGGCGATTTTTACCCTTTAGCCACAGTTCATCTACATTTAAAAGAATCGTATTGTAATTTTCCATAGTCATGCTTTGAATAAATAGCCAATATCTGCAATAAGACGGCGCCATTCCTCTAAGAAAAGTTCAAGTTCAGCCTCGGTTGTGCCACCACTAAGTGAAAGGCGCAATACATTTTTATGGTATTTCTCGGGCAACCCAAGGGCGCTAAAGACCGGATTTTTGGCCTTTATTTTAGAAGAGCAAGCGGAACTACTTGAGAGGTAAATTTCTTTCTCCCCTAGATGCCGCAAAATAACATCACTGCTAATTCCTGGGACTATAAACATCAAAACATAAGGGCTGGTTTGAGCCTGTTCAAATGGAATTTGGAGACTGCGGTGGCTTTTTTGAAGCTGCTCTCTTAGGTATCCATTTAGCAAGCTTACTTTTTCATAACACGATACTTGCCCCTCCAAGATTTGCTCAGCAGCGAGACTAAAACCCTTGATCAGTGGATAGGCCAGAGTTGAAGAACGCAATCCACCTTCCTGCCCCCCGCCATCAAGTAAGGGAGTCAATCGGATCTCTTTTTTAAGATGCAGTAGCGCTGCTCCTTTTGGACCGCCGATCTTATGGGAAGATAAACTAAGTGAGTCATAAGAAGAGGCTAACTCAATTTTACCAAAGCTCTGGACGGCATCGAGATGAAAGTGAGCGCCAGGGGCCAATTCAGACAACAGCTGGCCAACTTGCGCCACAGGTTGAATGCAGCCACTCAAATTATTAACATGGCCGAGAACCAGCAACTTCACACTTGAGTCTAAGCGCTCCGCCAATTGGTTCAGGTCCACCTGCCCCAATTGATCTAGCTCAATTTTCTCGGCAATTACGCCACTCTTCTCTAGCGAACGAACTGGCATTTCTAAACTTGGGTGGTCGGCCTGGCAGTAGAGAACACGGTCTCCTGCACTCAGCTCCAGTCCCTTAATAAGTAGATTATTGGACTCTGTAGCTGAAGCGGTAAAGATCAACTGATCTTCATCATTTGCCTTGAGTATCTTTGAAAAAATCTGGCGGCAGTTTTCAACCTCTTTTAGCTGCTTTCGCCCCAGCCCGTGGGCCGCCGAAGCATTGGCAAAATGCTCGCTTTGGGCGTTATGCAACGCTTCGATTACCGCTGGCAGAATAGGTGTGGCTGCCGCATGGTCTAAATAAATCATTCAACCTGCTCATTTAAAAGATTGGGCAATATAACGCTAGACGAAAAACCTGTCAATTATCCCTTGAAAAGGCCACTAGCGCAGCCTTAGAATAGGGGCTCTCATTCACAATAGGACCCAATTATGCAAAATCGTGGTTATTTCCAAAATCCCTGCCTTGCAGGAGAGACTCTTATTTTTAAAAGTGACGACGACCTATGGTCTGTCCCAGTCTCTGGTGGAATGTCCACTCGCCTCACCACAAGCATTGGAATAGTTGGGAAGGCGCTTGTTTCGCCAGATGGACTGCAACTGGCCTTTACAAATTCTGAAGCCGGGCAGAGGGATGTCTATACCATGCCGGTAAAAGGCGGCCTACCAGAGCGACTTAGCTTCTGGGGAGACCTCACCATTTCTCATTGGGAGAATGGCAAAACACTGCAAGTAGGATCGGCCAAGGGTTCTTTTAGCGCCCGCCATCGCGAATTATTCAGCCTTAATGTCGAGAGTACAGAGATTAACCCTTTAAACTTGGGTCCTGCCAGTACTGTCCAAAAAGGACCTACTCATACTTTTTTGGGTAGAAATCTTGGTGACCCGGCCAGGTGGAAACGCTACCGTGGAGGAACCGCTGGCTCTCTTTGGATAGATCAAAACCAGACTGGAAATTTCAAACAGATTCTCAAAAATCTAAAAACAAATATCGCAAATCCTGTTTGGTGGGGAGAACGATTGCTCTTTATTTCTGATCATGAAGGAATTGGAAACATCTACTCATGCAATCACCGAGGCGCGAACTTAAAACGCCACACCGATAATGAGGAATATTACATTCGAAAATTTAGCTTAGATGGGGACCGCCTCGTCTTCCAATCGGCGGGAGACCTTTTCCTGCTCGAGCTTAAAAAGAATCACTGCCAAAAGATAATGATCGAAATAAATAGTGGCTTTTCACAAGCAGTCGAACGCTTTGAAACCGCTTGCGACGAGCTCGATTATTATGCCCTGGCGCCGGCCGCTAAAGAAGTTTTAGTTGGTACTCGCGGTCAGCTCTTTGTCATGCCTCCCTGGAGTGGCGCTCCCCGAAATATTGGGAAAAAATACTATCGTCATAAATGCCCCACTTATCTTGGCCCTCAGAAATTACTAGTTGTCGGACTCACCGCCGAAAAAGAAGAGCACCTGCTTTTAATCGATACCAGTAGTGGTAAAAGTCGCGAGCTTTTCCCAAAAAGAGATTGGGGAAAAATCTTAATGCTCTCCCCCAACAGTGACGGAAATCTAGTGGCGTTATCCACTAACCGCAATGAGACCTGGCTACTCGATCTTAAGAAAAGTAGTTGCCAATTAATCGAAAGAATCACCCATAACGTCATCTTTCCTCAGCGTTTTTCCTGGTCTCCAGACAATCGCTACCTGGCCTTTCTCTCCTCTAAATCGAGAGACACGGGAATAAAAATTTATGATACTAAGAACAAATCAAGTCGCTTTTTGATAACTGCCATCAATCATGACACCTCTCCGGTTTTTGACCCTAGTGGGAAGTACCTCTACTTTTTAAGTATTCGGGAATTCCACCCCAATATGAGTGAAACTCACTACGAATTAGGCTTTCCCTTTGCGACTCGCATCTATGCCGTAGTACTCGACCGCGATGCCCCCTCCCCTTTTGAACAGTACCTCGACTTCCCTGACGAGAAAAAAGAAGAAGAGGAGGAATCTGACGAAGGCCCATCTAAGTCGAAAAAAGGCAAGGTCACTAAAATTGACTGGGATGGAATTGATAATCGTATTTTTCCTTTCCCCTCTACCCTTGGAGGTCACCTCAATCTCTACCCCACTAAAGACGGCTTATTTTATACCAAGAGTGCCATCAAGGGCTCAGACCCCGCCAACGACCGCTGGTCGGGCTCCAATGGCGTAACCCTTTATAAATATAGTTTTAAGGATAAGAAAAGTAAGGTCTTCCACAAAGAGATTTTTGCGGCGGCCTTATCAAATGACTTAAAGTATATAATGCTCGAAACCAGCGATGGAATGAGGCTTGTAAAGTCCGACGATAAACCTGGAGATGGCCCTGACTATAATAAAAAAGATGGTTATCTCGACCTCGATCGCATCACATTAAAAATTGATCCTAAAAAAGAATGGGAACAAATGTATTCAGAAGCCTGGATCTTGCAAAGGGAACATTTCTGGAACGAGAAGATGAGCAACCACGATTGGGAAAATGTTTATTTTCGCTACTTACCTCTACTTGGAAAAATTCATACACGCTCTGAGATGTCTGACCTATTATGGGAAATGCAAGGAGAGCTTGGAACTTCACATTGTTATGAATTTATGGGGGATTATTTCAGGAGCCCCTATCCCCAAAGAAACGGCTTCTTAGGTGCCGATTGGCATTACAATCAAGAAAAAAAGGCCTGCCAAATTGGAAGAGTTTTCCGTGGCGACTCCTGGATCAAAGATCAAGACTCCCCACTAAACTCTCCCACAGTGAATCTAAAAGAAGGCGATTTAATTACTGGAATCGATGGTCTCTCGTTAGACTATCCGCTAGATTTTGAACGTTCACTGGAGGCCAAAGCAGGTAATAAAGTAAACCTGGAAGTTCTGCGAAAAGGCCAAAAGAAAAAAGAAAATGTGGTAGTCAAAACTGTGCCAAATGAAGAGCTTATGCTCTATCGTGAATGGAGCAATAAGAATCGAGAGTATGTCCATAAAAAATCTGGCGGTAAACTCGGCTATCTTCATATTCCTAATATGTCGACCTGGGGCTACTCTGAATTTATCAGGGCCTATCTAATGGAGCTCGATAAAGACGGCTTAATAATTGACGTTCGCTATAATGGAGGCGGCTCTTGTAGCCAGCATATTTTAAAAACTCTCGCCCAGAAAATCCAAGGTTATGATCAAACTCGCTACTTTGGAACTGAGACCTACCCCACTTACGCAGTAAAAGGTCCCTTAATTGCCATCACCAACGAACAGGCAGGCAGTGATGGGGATATCTTCAGTCACACCTTTAAATTAATGAAGCTCGGAAAACTTATCGGCAAGCGCACCTGGGGTGGAGTTGTCGGAATTTGGCCAAGACAAGAGCTGGTTGACGGGACCTATGTCTCACAAGCGGAGTTCTCCTTTTGGTTTAACGATGTTGGTTACGCCGTCGAAAATTACGGAACCGACCCGGATATTGAAGTCGAGTTTACGCCTCAAGATTATAAGAAAGGAATTGATCCTCAATTAGACCGGGGAATTGAAGAGGGACTTAAAGACCTCAAAAAGAATCCTCCAAGAATACCAAACCTTGAGAAGAAACCTGACCTTAGACCAATGCGCTTACCTAAAAGGTGAAGGCGCCAAACGCGGTCGAGAGAAGAGAGCTGCTGACAAGAGATATGGACAATAAGAAAGCCGGAGAAATCCATTGCCTGGGATGCTCTGGCCCTTGCTGTACTTTTCGCTCTAACTCCATGCAAATGACCCCTCTTGAGACCCTCGACCTTCTCGATTTTCTTAAGAGTAAAAAGCGCTGGACAGAAGAACTTCGCCACCAATTACAGGAATGTGTCACCGAGTTTCGATTAGACTACGACCTCGACACTGGTGGCGGCCATAACTTTCGCAGGACCTATACTTGCCCCTTCTTTACTCCCGGACCGAAGGGTTGTTCTATTGAGCCAAATTCAAAACCATACGGCTGCCTAGGCTTCAACCCGCAGGCAAAAAATATAAGTGATGGTGAGAATTGCGGTGCCGATCAAGAGCTTTTATTGGCCAGAGACAAGCGCTATGCTGAGAGTGAAGCCCTGGCCAATCAGGCGCTAATAGAGCGCTATGCTCTAGACTGGCAGAAAAAAGCTATTCCAAATGCCCTACTCGCCCTCGATAAAGAAGTGTAACAGTCTTTCCATTAAATGCACTTATCCTAAACCATCAAAGGAGCTCCGGGCATGTTTTGGGCAGTCTTATTAATGACCTTATTCTTGGCCTATGCCAATGGTAGCAATGATAATTTCAAGGGCGTTGCCACCCTTTACGGCAGCAAAACCGCCAACTTTAAACAGGCGCTTATCTGGACAAGCATTACCTCTACACTTGGTTCACTGCTAGCACTTTACCTGGCCTCGGAACTCTTAATTGTCTTTAAAGGGGTAGGGCTGGTTCCAGAGTTTGTGATGTCACTAGAGAGTTTTCCTATTGCGGTAGGGCTTGGGGCCGGGGTTACTGTCATTCTGGCGACTTTATTTGGATTACCAGTTTCAACTACTCACGCTCTTGTTGGCGCGCTCGCCGGAGCCGGTTTTGCCGCTTCCAGTGGTGGAATAAATTGGACAGGTCTTAGTAGTAAGTTCTTTCTACCGCTAATTGCAGGGCCACTCTTTTCGTTAGTACTAGCGGCGTTGCTCTACCCACTTTTAAAGAAGCTGCGGGCCAGCTTAGATATTGAACCCGAGACCTTAATTTACCTCGATAAAAAAGTGATCGCTAGGTTGCCTCTCAATTCGCTCTCACACGGTGACGCCCTAAAGATTGCCTCACTAGAACTTTCTTTGCCAGTTCCCGCGCTTGAGAGAAGGGTCTCGACCCTTTCGACCTATAGTGGAAGTATTTTTTCAATTTCGGCCAAGAAAATTTTAGATGTCCTCCATTACTTAAGCGCTGGACTTGTTTGTTTTTCCCGAGGCCTTAATGACACCCCCAAAATAGCAGCTCTTCTCTTGATCGGACCTGCGCTGGGGAAAGAAGTCAGTATTTTACTGGTCGGGGTTTTCATCTTAGTTGGTGGCCTGATTCAATCCAAAAAAATTGCCAAGACTATGGGAGAAGAAATAACAGAAATGAATCCCGGTCAGGCCTTCTCTGCCAATTTGATAACCGGGTTTATGGTTTTCTTTGCCTCGAAATGGGGAGTCCCTGTCTCGACGACCCATGTTTCATGCGGAAGTATTTTTGGGATTGGAGCCGTCACCAAACAGGCCAAGTGGCAAACCATTAAGAAAATACTGCTGGCCTGGATGACCACACTTCCTCTTGGTTTTATACTTGGACTATTGGCGATGTACGCTCTCGAACTAGTTCTTTAGGAATCCTTCAAGCGCCTTAAGACGTACTGAAGAATTCCACCATTTAAAAAGTAATTTAACTCATCGACTGTATCTACTCGCGAAACGACTTTTAAGTTTTTCTTAGAGCCATCTGCTTTGGTAATCTCTAAATCAAATTGCATTCCAGGTTTCATTTCTCCAACTGGACTCAAGGCGACCTTTTCGCTGCCATCTAATCCAAGTCCGCTCCAGGAATCTCCACCTTCAAATTGAAGTGGCATAACACCCATCCCAATTAAATTAGAGCGGTGAATTCTTTCAAAGGACTCAACGATCACGGCCTTCACTCCCTGTAAGAGAGTTCCTTTAGCCGCCCAATCTCTCGATGATCCTGTTCCATATTCTTTGGCGCCAAATACTACCAGCTCAGAGCCTTCGCTAAGATATTTCATGGCACCATCGTACATGCTCATCTGTTCGCCAGAAGGAATATGTTTGGTATAACCACCTTCGACTCCAGGGACCATTAAGTTCTTAATTCGAATATTGGCGAAAGTTCCACGCATCATGACTTCGTGATTTCCCCTACGGGATCCATAGGAATTCCAATCTTTAGAATCGACACCATTTTGCTCTAGGTAAGCTGCAGCGGGAGAGCCCTTTGCGATCGAACCGGCAGGAGAGATATGGTCAGTTGTAACCGAATCCCCTAAGAGTGCCAGGACAGAAGCATTTTTGACTTCAAATCCAGTTGCCACTCCGCCTTTAATATTTTCAAAGAAAGTAGGATTCCTTATATAAGTTGAACTGGGGTCCCAATCAAACATTTCACCAGTGGGAGCACTGACTTCTCTCCAGCGGCTATCCCCTTCAAATACATTAGCGTAGCGCTTGATAAACATTTCGCGAGAAAGGTTCTTATTTACAGTTTCTTGAACTTCGCTATTTGAAGGCCATAGGTCTTTTAAGAAAACATCATTTCCATCCCGATCTTGCCCAAGAGCATCAGTAGTAATATTAACATTGAGGTTACCGGCTAGCGCATAGGCCACCACTAAGGGAGGAGAGGCCAAGAAATTGGCCTTTACGTCGGGAGATATACGACCTTCAAAATTTCGATTGCCCGAGAGAACCGAGCAGGCCAAAAGGTCATTATCATTAATACATTTTGAAACAGGTGCCGGAAGAGGACCTGTATTTCCAATACAAGTTGTACAACCATAGCCCACTAAATTAAAGCCTAGGGCATCTAAGTGCTCTTGCAATCCAGACTCTACTAAATAGTCGGTGACCACTTTTGAGCCAGGCGCCAAGGAGGTTTTCACCCAGGGCTTAACTTTCATCCCCAGCTTATTGGCCTTTTGGGCGACTAGTCCAGCTGCCATTAAGACCGCTGGGTTTGAGGTATTTGTACAAGAGGTAATCGCCGCCACCACCACGTTGCCATTTTTGAATTTGTAATCAGCGCCCTCGACATCATAGCTTTTAGAAAGCGCGTCGGCAGGATATTTAAAAACTTCCCCAGTCATTTTTTCAAAGGCGCCCGAGGCGTCTTTTAGCTGGATCTTATCTTGTGGGCGTTTAGGCCCAGAAATACAAGGAAGCACGGTATTCATATCGAGCTCAACAACCGAGCTAAAAACAGGATCGGCATCCGTGGCATTTGCCCAAAGTCCCTGCTCTTTGGCATAGGCTTCAACCAGATCGACACTTTCTTGCTCTCTTCCAGAAAACTTAAGGTATTCGATAGTTTTTTCGTCTATTGGAAAGAAGCCACAAGTAGCACCATACTCTGGCGCCATATTGGCCAAGGTTGCCCTATCCGCTAGGGAGAGCTCACTCATTCCCGGTCCAAAAAATTCAACAAATTTTCCAACCACTCCATGAGCACGAAGTGACTCGACCACATTGAGGACTAGGTCAGTCGCTGTTATGCCCTCGTTTAATTTTCCTTTTAATTTAAATCCTACTACTTCAGGAATAAGCATGGTGACAGGTTGGCCAAGCATTGCGGCTTCGGCTTCAATGCCTCCCACTCCCCAACCAAGAACAGAGAGTCCGTTGATCATGGTAGTGTGGGAATCTGTTCCAACACAAGTATCGGGATAGGCAACTGTCTCGCCATCCACTTCCTTGGTCCAAGTAACTTTGGCCAAGTACTCGAGATTCACTTGATGAATTATTCCCGTACCTGGAGGAACCACACGAAAGTTTTCGAAGGCCTGTTGGCCCCATTTTAAAAACTTATAACGTTCCATATTGCGTTGGTACTCAACCTCAACGTTTTTTTCAAAAGCATCGGCATCACCAAAGTGCTCGACTTGTACCGAGTGATCAATAACTAGGTCAACGGGGGTAAGTGGATTAATTTTCTTAGGATCTCCCCCAAGTGTTTTCATTGCTTCCCTCATAGCGGCCAAATCAACCACTGCGGGAACTCCGGTAAAGTCTTGCATCACTACCCTTGCCGGGTGATAAGCAATCTCTTGAGTTGAACTCTTAGTATCTACCCAGTCATTGATGCCAACTATATCGTCGCGAGTTACGGTGGTTCCGTTTTCATGCCGGAGTAAATTTTCTAGTAATACTTTTAAGCTGCGGGGGAGTTGATCAATTTTACTCAATCCTCCTTCTTTCGCCTTGGCCAAACTAAAATAAGCGTAGTTTTTATTGCCGACTTTTAAAGTACTTTTGACATTACTCATAGGAACCTCTGTATTTGGGTGTTGTTTAGAAAGTTAAAGGGATTATAAGCGCTAATCCGAAAGAAGTCATGACTTGGTGGAGAGGGTCTACCTAATTGCTAAGGTCGGAAATTCTATCCGAAAGAAGTGACCAAAAGCCTCCACCTTCAGAGCGAATAATATATCCGTAAGGGTGAAGCTTGCGACGGAGATTATAGAGATGAACATCAACGGTTTTAGGGTTGACTGAGTCTCCTCCCCAAATTTTTTCAAGGATTTGTCCGCGATTAACTGTTCTCTCAAGGTTTTCTAAAAAGAGATTGAGTAGTTTTCTCTGCTTGGCAGTGAGGTTTTCAACCGATTTTCCATCTACAACAACAGTGTTATGCTTCATTCTTTCGTCCTTAAAAATTAAGAGGTTAGCTTTTGATTGCCTTCATATTAAATAAATCATCTTGATAAAGAAAGTAAAATAAACTTATTTTTTTCTAAGGTTTTAACACCTTACGACACTTCTTACTACAGTGCATTATCTTATGGACAATTGCCCCTGCCCCCGTTAAATTCCCTGAATGAAAAGAGACACAGTATTTTCAGATAAAAGAGACGCCATCACGGGCTTTCAATTCGATGACGAGGTAGCGGCAGTCTTTGATGATATGGTCTCTCGCAGTGTTCCTTTTTACAATGAAATCCACCGCATCATTCTCGACCTACTGGACAGAGTCTTCAAAAACCAGGGTCCCATTTATGACTTAGGATGTTCAACAGGAAGCACCATTTCGATTATTGCAAAGCACCTCGAAAAGAAAGGCATTACCCCTCAATTTATTGGTGTCGATAATTCCAGGGCGATGCTCGATAAATGCGAAGAAAAATTAAAAGAACATAAGGTCGACCAAGTCCGCTTGCATTGCCAAAATATAGAAGACGTCTCTATTCACGATGCCGAAGTTGTCTTGATGAATTACACCATGCAATTCATTCCGACAGAGAAACGCCAGGCACTTCTCAAGAAGGTATACGATGGTCTGCGTCCAGGCGCTATGTTTATACTTTCGGAAAAAATCAATTGCACTGAATCTTCCATTCACGAGCTAGTAACAGAGCTCTACTACGATTTTAAGCGGCGTAATGGTTATTCGGAACTTGAAATTTCTCAAAAGAGAGAGGCACTTGAGAATGTCTTAGTTCCTCTCACCCCTAAAGAACAAATTACCAACCTCAAAAGCGCTGGCTTTGAGAAATCTGAAATGGTTTTTCGTTGGTATAACTTCGCCTGCTACTTAGGAATTAAGTAGTGCTCGATTACCTTTCACCTTATTCGAAAAAATGCGATCTCCCCGCCTTGTCTAAACTGACCGAGGAGAGGGCGAAATGGATTGAGCGTAAAGGGCAAGATCACTTAAGAGAGGCCTTTTCAAACCTTTCTAATTTTGCCCCCAGCGACTGGAAAATAGAAGATGGAGTGGTTAAAATTGGTGATGCTGATCAATTGACAGCGGAAAAAATGGAGCAACTTCAGGTTCATTTAAAAAAGTTAATTCCCTGGAGAAAAGGGCCCTTCGAATTCTTTGGTCATTCCTTAGACGCAGAATGGAGATCGGATTTAAAATGGGATAGGATAGCTCCTTTTCTTGGAAATCTTGAAGGTAAAAAAATTCTCGATATCGGATGCAATAACGGCTACTTTATGGCCCGCTGCCTGCCACAGAAACCTGAATTGATTCTAGGCATTGATCCGGTTAATCATTGTAAAGCGCAATTTGAAACCCTTCAAAAATTCATGGCCAATCCGGCAATGAAATTTGAGCTATGGGGAGTAGAAGAGATTCCTCATTTCGAAAATTTCTTTGATGTCATCTTTTCGATGGGAATTATTTATCATCACCGTCATCCTATTCAGCAGCTATTGGACATTCGAAAAGCACTGGTCCCAGGTGGACAGGTCATTCTCGAAAGCATAGGTATTCCCGGCGAAAGTTCGACCGCTCTCTTCCCTGAAGACCGCTACGCCAAGATGAAGAATGTTTGGTTTATTCCGACCCTTAATTGCATGAAAAACTGGCTGCATAAGGCGCGCTTCACTGATGTCCAAGTAATTTCCTCTACTAAATTAACCACTGAAGAACAGCGCTTAACCGACTATTGCCCTCCCCCACACCAATCTTTAGAAAACTTTCTTAATCCAGAAAATCCAGAACTTACAATAGAAGGTCACCCGGCGCCTTATCGCTTCAGTCTTTCTGCCCGGAAAAAACCTCTAACTCATTAGAAATATTTATTTTTTATCCGAAAAATACCGATAAGAAATCAATGGATAAAGTAGCCCCCACAATTTCTAAATTCAAATCTCATTACAAATTAGCAATTGGAATCGTGCTGCTTTTAAGTGCCCTAGGCCAGGTCTTGGTAAATTGGCAACTCTCGAAACAGAGTGATTGGACCGACCTAAAAACGAAGGCCCAGAAGTTAGAGCTGACTTCTCAAAAGCTAATCCAGTTGACCTATAGAGCAAAATTTAGTCCTCAATCCTTCAAAAAAGTGCGAGAAGAATTTCTTTTAAACCTTGAACAATTTAAGTTGGATTACAGTGAACTTAAAAATAGTCAGCTAAACTCCTCTGAACTGACAGTTCTTTACAATGTTTCAGATAAAGATTTTTCCGGGCTGACGTTAGTCTTCAATTGTATCGCAGATGCAACCTGTCTTAAAGAAGACGCTAGTAAAAATATTAAACATTATTTAGAAAATAAAAACCATAATGAACAATTTCTTAGCAACCTCAATGAAATTAAAAGCAGGTACACTAAACAGGTCGAGCAGAGCCTCGATAACCTGCAAATTTTTGGTCTTATTCTGGTCAGCTGTATTTTGATTACCCTGCTCTATGAAATCACCCTTGTATTTGAGCCGGCAATCAAAGCATTAGGAACAGAATTTGAAGATAAAATAAAGGCCGAAAAGGCCAGCATGGAAGCCTCTCAATTGGCCGAAATGGGAACCCTCTCAGCCTCTATAGGACATGAAGTAAAAAATATTACCATGATTGTCGAAAGTTCTCTCAAGCTGCTTCTTAAGAAAGTTCAAAAAGGAAGTATTAAGGAAGACGAGATTCTTAAATTCGTCGAGAGAGGAATATCGGCCACCGGAAGATTAACTGAGGTAACAAAGGCCTTAACAAGAATTTCCCGTTCTGAAACAAAACAGAATATGAAGGTTACTAAACTTAAAGAAATTATCCAAGATGCCCACTCGTTATGCCGCGATAAGGCCAATACCCTAGGGGTAGAAATTAAAATCAACCTTCAAGAGGACGCTACTGTCTTTGCCAATGGCGTACAGATCTCACAGGTATTACTCAATCTCTTGACCAATTCCATGCATGCCACTACTGACTTAGAAGAAAAGTGGATTGAAATCAATTCTTCAGTTAATCAAGAAGGATTAGTCGAGCTAAGGATTATTGATAGTGGAGAAGGTATTCCAAAAGATATCGCAGAAAAATTATTCGATAATTTCTTTACCACTAAAGAAGCTGGAGAAGGAACCGGATTAGGCATGGGAATTAGCCGTGCCTTTGTTGAGCAAAATAAGGGAACTCTGATTTACCAAGAGTACCAAGGCCATACCTGCTTTCTAATCTCTCTCAAGCCTGATAAGGCCTACACTTTTACTCCAAAAATAGCTGCCTAAGAACAACCTTCCAAAGACTCTCAAATTAGCTTAAAATAGAAGCTAATATGTCAAAACTAAAAGTTTTATACATTTGCCCCAACGGTTATATGGGTGGCGCGGAACGTTTCGTATGTAACGCCGCCAGAGGGCATTCCGAGTCGAGTAAGATCAGGCTAACGGTCTTCTTCTTCACAGATGGAGAAGCAGTAGACGAATGTAATAGGCTGGGTATCGAAACCCATGTCCTACCTTTCACCTTCCGGATGCGGAATTTAGGCAAGCTACTCAAGGCAATTCTCTATCTAAGAGTTTTTATCAATGACGGTGCTTTTAATATCGTTCATTCAACTATGCCCTATGCCCATTTAATGGCCTGTTTCGCGACCCTCTTCTCTCCCATAAAAAGAATATGGTTTCAACACGGCCCAGTTGGTGGCACTCTGGATAAGCTGGCCAATCTTTTTCACGTCGATCGGATTTATTTTAACTCAAAATACCTAGAGTCTGAACACCTTAAGATGAGCCTATCGAGCAGGAATACCTCTAAACACAAATTTATAAATTATGGAATTTTAGAGAACAAGGCCTCTGATACTGAAGTAGAAAAAATCTCTTCTGAGCTAAGGACTTTTAGCGAGCAGAAGCTATTCCTAAGCGCCGGGCGACTATGCTCATGGAAAGGTCAAGACAACCTAATCAATGCCTTCTTGGCGGCTTCCCAAAAAGACTCTGACTTCTGCAATAAGGCCAAGTTGGTTATTATAGGTTCCGCCCAAACTGATCGCGATAAAGCCTTTGCAAAAAAACTCTTCGACTTAGTAAGAGAAAATAAGGCCGAAGATAAAGTGCTCTTTCTCGGTCACCAAAAAAATATTCAAAACTACTACCATGCCTGTGATATATTTGTTCACACTTCAACCATCCCCGAACCATTTGGGTTGGTGGTCGCCGAGGCCATGAAAAATCGCTGTCTCGTTATTGGTTCAAATGTTGGGGGCGTCACCGATATCCTAAAAAATAGAGAGACTGGCTTTTCTTTCGACTCTACCAGCTCTAATGCCACTGAATCGCTAATTCCAGTACTCTTAGAAACTTTTGCTAAGTCCCGTGAGCAAAACCTAATAGACCCGATAAAAGAGAACGCCTGCAAGATAATAGAGAGCAATTACTCTATAAAACAGATGACTGACGCTCTTGAGAGCGACTATGAAATTTTATGTTAAGTGTTGAGAAAGAATGAATTTCTTTCCCTTGTAAAATGCATAATTTTTGCCAAAAAAGGTTATTTCATCTTCTTTCAAAATGATTCCACTACCATCAGGAGTGGCATAGACCGGCCGCTTAGACTTCTTTGAGTAATTAACCAAGACCTGATCATAGCGACGGGAATTTACATAATGGGGAAAAAACTCAAAACTCACCAGGTCTAAAGATTTGTGATTCTTAATTTTCTCTTCATTTTCATCTCGGTCCCAGGCGGGAAAACTAGCAGTAGTAATAATTGGAGTCATAATTATCCCACCCGCCGATAAACCAGTGAGGACTCCTCCCCTCTTTACAAATTCCTTCAGCAGCTTCGCCATCCCACTTTTTCTTAAATGTTTTAAAAAATAGTAAGTATTTCCACCTGAGAGATGGATTAGGTCCGACTTCAAAACTTCTGATAGCAGAATTTTGTCAAATGGAACATCTATAGGGAAATGAATAAATTGGGTTACTTTATGCTTTTGAAAATGATCGACAAATTTTTTGAAGTGCCATTCTGAATCGTAGGAACAGGAAGGTATGTAGGTGATTCTTGGGGATTTTTTATTAACTAATTTAAGACATTCACTATTTAATTCACTATTGTCATTATCGTCTCCCCCACCATAGAAAACTAAATTCACAGCCCCTCTCTATATTCTCTGACAATCTTAAACATTCCTGTCATAAATTTTGAAGGTCTTCGCTCTTCACTACTTGTGCTTCGATCCTGATCAGGGTCGAGAGTTTGAAATTGGGTAAATTCTTTCATTATTTCATATAATTCTTCCGAATTAATCTTGGGTCTTTTTTTCATTAGTCTATCAACAATAGTTGTAATCGAATCCCCTGTTACTCTATCGTACTTATTAACAATCGACGATCTAATAGAAACATCCAATAATACTTTGCTTTCTGATTGTCTCATTCCCTTAGCTGTTTTTCGAACTAACTCCCAATAATATTTTTGAAAATCCGAGAGCTGTTTTTTACGATAAGCAGTGTCTTCAAGGTCTTTTTTAGTGGCGTAGTTCGATTTAATAATTTCTATAAACTCGTCTTGCGTAATAAACTCATTGCGCGTGAGATACAGTTGTGGAAGCTCTCTTAGAATATCCCTCATACAAAAAATTGCTGAGCGGTTGATTCCATCGGCGACTTTCTCAACGCCTTTCTTTGACTTTGCCATCTCAAAATAACTAAATGCTTTTCTAAATTTCTGGACCAATTTGAGATCTTTTTTCAATAAAAAATCACTATGCTTTTTTGAAAATCCGACTTTATAGAGAATTTTTTCATCTTTATATTGAATAAATTTCTCATCGAAATTTTTCAGGCATTTGTCATTAGTAAATTCCTTAATGGTTTTCTTTTCCTTCGATTTCAAATAATCTACTATTTGGGCAAAAGTCTGGACAATATACCTGGCCTTACTTTTCTGTTCGATAATAGAAGTAGAGAAACGCTCGACATCGTCATAACGATACTCTGAGTGATAGAGGCCAAATTGTCTTACCGAACCGTAATCTATAATACTACCGTCCATTAAAATATTATCGCCATCCCAATCGAGCCAGCAGAAAATATACTCGTCTTCAAAATCCGCGGCCATTTTAGCAAAGACTTCGGACTGTCTATCAAGAAAGAAATCAAGTCTATCCGTTTCCTTTTTTGGAACCTTTGACCAAGTTTTATTTTTTTCTTGCGTATCGATATAGTGGCTGACTAGCGAACTTAAGGTGTCGTAGTTGCCTTGTTTTAAATGATTAAAGATATGAGAAGGTCTCATCAGGTTTTCATGAACTCGGATATTAACTGAATACCCTTTCTCAAATTCAATCAGTCCAAGCACTCTCTCTGTGCCCACATTATTAGCATGAAGAATTTCACTAAAAAAGAGCGCTGCCATTCCCTCATCAATTTCGCTATAGCCACATCCATAAGAAATAGTCGGGTCTCCAGATTCAAAAAATTTGTTCTTAGTATGAGTTGCCGGGCTCAATCTAGTTGCCCCGGTTCCACAACTGCTTATATCCCAAGATCTTCCCTTATGTTTGACTTGGCCATTCCAAATACTCCTGCCATCACCGGAAGTCTTCCCAAGTTTTGTCGGATGCTGTAATTGGAGGTAGCGAGTCGCCATATAGGTGTGCTTTTTAATATCTTCTTCTGGAAATTTGCGGTTATTCATCTGATCAAATTCATTGATGATGATAATGGCGAAGGTATCTAGTATTGAGGCCTCTAAGTCTGGGTTCATCTGATTAGGATGCCCTTGAGGGATCAGACCAATTTCCTTGGCCAGATCAAAGTTAAATGCCGCGACTTTTCCCCCGTGGCGTTTCCTCACTTTGTACTCAACTGAATAATCGTCGCCAATCGCTTTAAGTGGATGGTTGCCATTAACAGTCTTAAACTTTGGATAAGTTTGGCTTTTATAGGTCTGTTTAATTTTTGCTTTTTTCGCAGTCACACTAAAAATTATAGCACTCTGGGCTTAGTTGACTGGAAGCGGACAGAATTTCCTACCAAGTGTGCAATTTATCCCCACTGCTGGCAGGTAAGGACCTGAATTGACGTTATTCCCGAGCCTTTTGCTCCAGATATATTTTCTTAGTCTTTCTGTCCTGTAAGAGCTCTGATTTATGGGGTAAGATTTCTGTCAGAAAGGCACTATAGAGAGGGAATTCTATGAATACAGCGCTAGGACAGAGAGAGGAAAAGAGTTTATTAAACGATACTCGCACTTCCAAGCGTATAGAAATCAACTATCGCCGTAATAAAGAACAAGACAATACCCAAATCCTCGATCAGCTGGCCTTGGATTTCAAGTACGAGCAGTGTAACCACCAACTTTGGAATCCAGAAAAATATAGTCTTATGTATGGCACCCCTCTTTGGGATGCCTCCTCCCCCGATCAACGAAAACTTTTAAATCATCTTTACTGGGTGGCCTACTACTCACAAATTATCTCAGCCGAAATCGCCACAATCTTTTTTAATCAAACGTCAGCCGCCGGTCTTTATTCACTGGAGGACTTTCGTTCAGTATGCGACACCTTAGACCTCGAGTCAGCGCAAGAACGGGCGCATACCCACTGCTTTAAAGTTATTGCAGAACAGGTAGAAGAAAAATTATTCGGCGAACGGCTTTTTACTTATTCAATGAAAAATTGGGCCTCGGAAACGATGATTTTCCAGGATACCAATTACTTTAAAGAACAATGGAAAAAATTTCAGCTCAGAACTTTTGCTCTTCTCTCTTCAAGCAATGCCTTTATTGCCTCACAGTACTTTACCGTAAGGGGACTCCGGACACTAAATGGCAAGATCGTTCAACACCAGCTAAGTGAATTCGGAAAAACAGACAATAGTCCAATCCCTGCCAAGGTTAGCTATCACCACTTCCTAGACGAGTCTTATCATTTCAATTCCTCCCAAATTATTGGACATGATATTATCAACTCTTTGAGAGCGCCTTCAAAATTTGAGTCTACAGTCGCCAACCTTGGAGTTCGAGGTAGCTTAGTAGACCACTCCCACTTTAGTCTGACTGTAAACGGACTCTTCTGGTATGAACCCGCTCTTTTTCCGATAATTTATAAAATTCTAAAAAGTCCCTATTTTGAATACTCCCATAGTGAAGCTCTAATGATGCTTAGGAAGTGTTATACCCGTGAAAACAATGCCCTCCACATAGCAGCTGAAACTCACCAGGTGGCCATTGACTCCTATGAGCTTTACTTGCAAGGACTGCCCCATATCTGGAAGAGCAACCGAGAGATACAACCTATGAAAAATTTTAGTATTCAAAAATACCTAAGCATTAATTCTCAAGCGCTTAAAAGATTCGAGGCTAAAATTGGCCGCTAATTCAAAAATTACTTTTGTTAACTCCCAGCACGCCCCAGTCGAGGTTGCTTGTGAGCAAAATTTATCGGAATCTTTAAACTCTTCAAATTCGCCAGTCCTATTTGGCTGCCGAACAGGTGTTTGTGGTGCCTGCGTTGTAAAAATACATAGTGGAATTGAGCAGCTGGATAAAATGAGCGCTGCAGATGAAGAAGTTGTTCTAGTAATGGTTGATGACCCAACCGCCGTTCGCCTTGGCTGCCAGCTCTACCCTAAAGGAGATTTAGAAATTGAATTCGTTGGTAAAAAATAGTTCGGTTCACCACCGTCGTTTTTGGTACATAGCCTGTGAGTCTAAGGACTTGGGCAAACAGCCAATCGCTCGGACTATTTTAAATGAGTGGGTAGTGCTCTACCGAGACGAAAAAGGCCGGGCGGTTGCCTTTCAAGACCGTTGTATCCATCGCAATTTCCAGCTCTCCAAGGGTAAGGTTAAAAACGGCTGTTTGGAATGTCCCTACCATGGCTGGACTTTTAACTCAGAGGGCACGGTAGTCAGAATTCCTTCAGAGGGGCCTGAGAATAAGGTACTTTCCTCGAGAAAGGCAATAAGTTACGACACTATTGAGCAAGATGACTTCATCTATGTCCGCTTAGAGAAAAACTCTAATTATGATGCCTCACCCTTTGCCATGCCTCACTACAAAGAGAAGGGCTTTAAGACAGTGCGCCTATTCAATGTCTTCAAAAATAATGTTACTAATTGCGCAGAAAACTATATCGATGTTCCCCATACCGTCTTTGTTCACGACGGAATATTTAGGTCGAGCGAAAATAAGAAATTCAAAGCAATTGTCGAGAGAGTTGGCCCAACCGTAAAAATAGACTACCGCAACGAGACCACAAATGTAGGTTGGTTTTCCTGGTTTCTAAATCCAAGTGGTGGAGAAATTACTCATCACGACTACTTCCATGCGCCAAATGTTACCAGCGTAGAGTATTACTTTGGAAAGAAGGAATTCTTTATTACCTCCCATAGCGTGCCGGTTTCTGACACTGAGACCCATGTCTACACCGATTTGACCTTCAAGTTCGGTTTTTGGAATCTCTTTGCCTCTCCTATCGTTCGTTACCAAGGACAATCAGTTATCGATCAAGATATTGAAGTCCTCGATAATCAAATGAAAGTAATACAGAAATATGGTTCGGATTTTAGTAACTCTAAAGCAGATATAATACATGTCTTAATTGAAAGTATTCGCGATGAAGTAGCGGCCGGTGGGGACCCACGGGAGCTACCCAATAAGAGTCATGAAATAGAATTTTGGATTTAATTTATGATTGAAGCAATAGTCTTTAGCTATTTATTGGCATTTACGATCTTTAATAAAGATCGCAGGAAGAAATTACTTCAAAAATCTAAGAGTAATTGGATTTTAGATATCCTAGGATTGCAAATTCAAGGATTAGTTATTCCTCTTCTCGCAACAGTACTCTTATTTCAGGGCCTAAAGAAATTAT
>JABGVH010000026.1 GCA_018646195.1 Halobacteriovoraceae bacterium | reverse complement strand
TTAATACTGTTTTGCCAACATCCTGCACTTTGCGAACGCTTAAAAAATGTCCGGGTACTGCTTTATAAAAACCCCTCGCTGGTAGATGAGGTTAGGGCCTTGCGGAATAAAAATGAATTTGGAGTTGGCTTTAAGATTCTCGATTCCATTCCAGCGGTGATCTACTTGGTGGCGCGCTACCATCGTTCCCTCGAAAAGGGGCTAAACGCCGCGGTCCAGGTTTCATTGGCAGGGGATTCCGATACTATCCCGGCGATGGTCGGTGCCATTCTTGGGGCGTATCACGGTTTTTCAACTTTTCCCAAATATTGGCTGGATCAGCTCTACGATGGCACCTCGGCCTGGGAAAAGCGGGTTTCGGCCAAAAGAGAGCAGCAAGACTTGGGATTTATATCCTGGAAAGAGGTCTTATGGCAGACCGATAAGCTGTATTCTTTAGTTCCCTAATTGACTTTATTCTAACGCTTTGTTACCTCTTTAATATGACAATTATAGCCCTTTCTTTTGGATTCCTACTGACGATCTTCGGTGCGACAAGCGTAGCGGTAGAATATCGAGCCTTACGAGGAACAGTCGCCTATCGAGCTAAAAGCTTTTTCTTTTTCCGATACCTTGGGCGGTCATTATTCTCACCCTCCACCTGGTGTCTCTATATTATGTTTGTGGCGGGGATCTATTTGTTGGCTAAAGTTTTTGTAACGCTTTTACCAGTAATCGAACCAACTCTTTTAAAACTTCTTTCTTAAAAAAAAGGCCCACTTATTAGTAGGCCTTCTCATCGACAAAATTGCGATTTCTTATTTTATTGGAAGTATTACTGGAAGAACACGTCCCTTCAATTTAGTGGCAGTGAAAGAGCTATTGGCCTCCACTTCATTGCCGTTTAAGCGATCAAAGTACTGCGACTTTAGTGTGATTCCAGTTTCAGGCAAGGCCACGAAGGTTGGGCAACGATTCAAAGTGTGATCAGTTACTGTTATTTCTTGGTAAGCGCCATCAACTGGGCGAAGGTCTCTCTGGGCAATATAAGTGGTGTTATTACAGCGGTCAGTGAATTGAGAAACGATAGGTAGTGTAATATTGTGCTGGCGAAGAACCTGGGCACACATCATGCCTACTGGGCATTCTGGGGCGACTTGAAAAGAGAGAGTAACTTCTCTTTTGAGTTGTTCAATTTGAACGCTTCCGCCATAAATAGTTAGGTTATTGAGGTAAGAATCCTGATCTAAATTTATGTCTTCAAGTTCAGCTTTGAGGACATAAGTAAGAGGGTGAAGGCTGCGGGCGCCAGCGCTGAATGTTGCAAGCAAGGCGATGATGGCAATTAGGTTTTTCATTGTAAGCTCCAAAATGGTTTATTTAAGTAATTGTTCAAACGCACAATGCCACCGCACTCGGTATAAATAAAATTATATGTTCTGATGGAGGTTGATAAGTCAGGCTTATGAGACCGGCTGCTGCTTAATCGATTTCTTTCTTGCTGTACTCAGCTTCTAAAACATCACTTGGCAGCTCTTGTTCTGGATAGTCGTCTTGGGGGCGATTGGGGGTGGCACTATTTACAAAAACAATATTGCCGTTAGCAATTCCTTTCTTGAAGTACTCCATTAGAAGCCCAGCGATTATATGGCGAGTTCCTGGCGTGACCAGGCAAAGCCCAAGAATATCTGTAAGAAAACCAGGAGTTAGCAGTAAAAGGCCGCCTCCAAAAACCAAGAATCCGTGCAGAATCGGCCTGCCCGGCATTTGTCCCTGGGCCAACTCTTGTTGAATCTTCTGTAGAATCGCCAGCCCCTGACTTTTTGCCAGGTAGGCCCCTGCAATTCCAGTCACTATAATGATCGCGAAAGTCTCAGGTGCTCCTATCGCCGAGCCAATTTCAAATAATAAGTAAAATTCGAGCGCCGGGACTGCAGTGAATAGAATTAATAGGAGCATAAACATAGGGCCATCATATGTAAGAGATTATTATCTGACAAAGGGTTCTGCTCCATCATAGGGTAAGGTATTCAATAATTTTGGAGGATAAAATGAAAAAGCTAGTTTTCGCAGTGCTATTTTTAATGGGAACCGCCTATGGAGTGGAAGTTAAATTGCACAAAGCTGAGTGTACTGTATTTGGAAATCTTAAAATTAAGGTTCTAGGATTAGAACAAGGACGCCTAGGAAAGAAGTGGCTAGAAGCTGATCTGCCCTATTTTGAGGATTGTGATGATACAATTTTACTATTTTTGCAGTCATTAGGACGTGGCCTCAATGCCGCTAGCGCCGAGACAGTTGTTACCAATCGCCAAGAGCAGTCTGGAAAGCCTGATCAGCCCAAGGGCTTACGATGTAAAATTTATCAAAACCACACGGTAAATGTGGTTTTCGAAAATTATAAGCAATTGAAATTCACGCGGTCTAAAGAAAAACTTCATCTAAAACTTGAAGGGCCTTGCCCCAAGCCTTAGAAGAAAGTTAGATTATAAGTAAGAGTCGTTCCTGTTTCTTTGTTCCGGATATTTCCGTACTGATGAACAGTTGAATCAATTCCTAACCTTAAAAATTTAGCACGGTTATTACTTAGGTAATAGGTTACACCACCATGAATGGTGTGACCGCTACCGGCTGAAAAGTTATCCGGACTTGAATCTGCTAAAAGTAGGTAACCCGCATCCACATCAAAACGAGTGTTGAGTCGCCCTACAAGTGAAGCTCCAAACTTTGGAATCCATAGCGAATAAACACTGGCAAAAGAATTGGCGCTATCTGTGGTAGCCGCCACTAATACAAGGTCTTGCTCGTATCTGGCATCAAATCGAACGCCAAAATTCTTATTAAAGAAGTAAGTAGAATCAAAGCGAGCACTAAGAGCTAATTTATCGTCGCCTCGACGAGGATCAGCAGTTAGATCGGCTTTCTCTGCTCCGGCGAATTTAGCACCAGCTACCGCTCTCAAGAGCCAATTTTCATTAACTCCATAAGAAGTAACAAAACCTAAGCCAAGTCCTGGTCGTCCATCTGGCTTGGCCTCTTCGGAAGGATTGGATACCTTATTGAGAGTCGCCTTACGGTATTCACTAAATACTTCTGCCCCGAAAATCAAGTTCCCAATTCTGTGATCCATTGGATCTCGTGGAATTTTTGGAATTGTCGGCATGATGACTTTAAATCCAGTTTGGCGATTAAGCTCTGCCACATTATTCATAGCTATCAGATTACTGGTATCGGCCACAAAACCTTTCTTAGGGTCTATGATCACGCCTTCCTCGGGAACATATTCGCCTGTTACGGAATCAACTTTTCCAAGTTTTGCATTCTCATCCTGGGAAGGGGGAATAAAAATAGCACTATTAAAATCGATAAAGCCACCGGACTTAGGAGCTGCACCAGCAGCAGCATAGAGATTTTTTGTTTGGATACTTGAAAGCTGCATAGACTTTTTACTTTCGCCTTTGACGTCAGCCTTGAAAGTATCATTTTCTTTAAGCGCTACTAGTTGAACGGGGTTAACTTTATGAACTACTAGCTTGGCCGCCTCGGGCTCTCCACGCTTTGGTAGAGTTGTAGTAGTGGCGCCCCCTTTCTTTACGACAACACCTTTGTTCTCTTCAATTTTCTTGATCATCTCTGTAGGGTTAAAGGCCACCTTTGCTTTAACAATCTCAACTTTTCCCTCAAGGGTGACCAGGGTAGTAATTCCATTTTGAGGATTAGTTAGGGTCATAAATTCAGTTCCTCGAACCGCCATCACAGCGCCACGAGTTTTAAGCACTAACTTTAGGTTTCGAGGAGTCCCTTTTTGTACTTTTGCTCTTAGAACACCTTTTAGATGGGCTATAACAGTTCCACCTTTTTTTACTACGTCAGAGAGGACCGCCTTACTATTAGGTCCCAAGCTTATCAGGGAATTGTCTTGCAATAAGCGCAAGCGAATAAAAGATTTTTTACGAGTTAAGATGGAGGAGTGGCGGTCGATGAATTGACCTTTCTTTATCCAAACAGCTGACTGCGCCCCTAATTTTAAAAGGCTGGCCTCACCTCTGAGAATTTCGACTTTCGCGAATTTTCCGGCGCCCTGGGCGGCTGGTAGAAAAGTAATGAGATAAATTAGGAATACTTTTGCGAGTAGCTTTTTGATAGTTCTAGTCCATTTAAAAGTTATAGTATTAAGGATAAGTTAAGTTACTGTTTTCAGCAATATTTTGGGAGATGAACCAAAATTTCCTAGGGAGTTCCTGATCAATTTAATTTTTTGGAAAGAGAGAGGATTCTGGAGTCAAGGACTCAACTTCTGGAATCGAAAGTAATTGGCCCACCGCCAATCTATGATTGAGTTTGAATTTTTTCTGTTCTTTTCGAACTAGCCAATAGGGAAGCTTTTTTCTTTTTAAAATATCAAGTAAGGTGTCACCTTTTCGGACACGGTATTCGTCTTTTCCATTAACCTTAAAATTATTATAAAAATCTTCTTGCAGTGAGAGGTGGAATTGATTTCTTCTGCGCTTAAATACTTCAATTCTCTTTTCAGACATTCTTAATTTTAATTTTTGCCCAAGGTTTATATGAGCGCCATAGCGAATTAGATTTAGATTTCGAATACTGTGGGCGCGAGAGCGTGCCCATTCTGCGAAATGTCCAAGCGTTTCTTCTATTTCTACTTGAATTTGATAAATACCTCTCGAAACCTTTTTTATGTCGAGAGCATAACTAGCGAGGTTAGCAGTAGAGGCCAGGGGGGGACCAATAAATCTTGGTTCACCCAATTTTGGAGGAAGTATTTTTTTTATTACTGGTTTCGTTTCTATTTTCCTCTGACGAGAAAGTTTTGCGACAATGACTTGGTCTTTTTTACCAGGAATTTTTATCTTCATCCCGGGAAAGATGCGAGAGGGATTCGAGATTCGATTAAAAGCAATGAGTTTAGTTATAGTTGTTTTATAAATCCGAGAAATATCAAAGAGGCTTTCGCCACGGGAAACTATATGTAAGTGCCCTAGTTGCATTTCCTCCCGATCTATTTTTAGATTTCTCAGAGTTGAGGTATAAGTTTTTAGTAAGCTGTCTTTTACCTTAGGTACATTTAAAACGAAGCCCTTTGGTAGGAATAGATTAGACCGATAGGCCACTCGGCGTATAGAGGGATTAAATTCTTTTAAAATAGCTACCGGGATTCGCAAATTACTGGTTATATGCTTAACAGTTAAAGATTGGGCAAGTTTGATGGTATTGCTCTCAGGAGCTTTGGGCTTGTTAAAACTGGGAAAGTATCTGGTAGGATTTTTTGATATCTCTACAGTGGCCATAAATGTAGCGTAAAAATTTTTAGAAGCAAATCCAAACCGCCTGCCTTTATAGCCCTCTATTATTTCACCAATATCTGTTGTCCCAAGTTTTCTGATTGCTCTGCTGACACTACGAGGCCCATGGTTATAAGCGGTCAAGGCGAGAGGCCAGGTTCCGAGTAATTTATAATTGGCCTTTAGTAGTTTTGCAGCCGCTACCGCTGCCTTAAGAGGATCTCTTCTCTCATCAATAATATAGCTCACTTTTAACTTGTATAACCTGGCGGTCCCGCGCATGAATTGCCAAATTCCAGCTGCTCCTATTTTCGAATAGGCCCGGTAATTAAAAGAACTTTCGACATGGGGTAGGTATGAAAGTTCGAGAGGAAGTCCTAGCTCGCTGAAAATTTTCTGAATCTCTTCCATGTAAGTATAAGATCGAATCAAACCAGTATAGTAACGGTCTCTCAAACCATATTGATAGCGAACCGTCCTGGCCATTTTCCTTAATACGGAAGGTTCTCGTTTTCCAACAATTTGAACAATTTCACTTTCTTGGTCGCTAAGATTTTGATATTTTTTTTTGGCAATGGACCTTAAGAGGGAAGCGATTTTTCTCTTTTCTTTCTTGGCCTCGCGGATACGCTTACGGCGAGAAGAAGATAGTGAAACCTTTTTATAGATTACTGAGAGGTCAACAGAATCGTGAATAAAAGCTTCAGTAGTGGTGACTTCTGTATAAACTTTTTTCCAGAAATCTACCCGAGTGCGAAGGTTTCCTTTTACAGGAAAATTCTCTTCGGCGGCCAGCAGCGAAGGCTTAATTAATAAAAAGCTTAGGAAAAAGAGTATGGTAATTAAGTTTCGATGCACAAATTTAGTATATATTAATTTCTTTCTATTTGGGTTATTCTTTCCTTCATTTAAAGGGGATGGGAATGAACGAAAAAACTCAAACTGCAGCTGAACTACTAAATAAAGTTGGTTATGGTATTTTATCTACTCACTCTCTCGATTGCCCAGGCTATCCCTTTGGCTCTTTAACTCCCTATGCATTAGACGGTAAAAATTATCCTATACTTCTAGTGAGTGACTTAGCTCAGCATACAAAAAATATGATTGAAGACCCAAAAGTTTCCCTAACCATTGCGGAAGAATCCGATGACGACAAAAAGCAAACTCTCGGTAGGTTAACTTACTTAGGTACCGCGCAAAAAATCGAGGAGAGCGATGCTGACTTTAAGGAAGTATCGAATATTTACCTCTCGCGATTTCCAGAGTCCAAAAGCTATTTTGAGGCCCATAATTTTTTCTTTTACCGCTTAAATTTTTTCAGGGGGCGATTGATAGAGGGGTTTGGGAAAATTTGTTGGATTGAAAAAGAAGATTGGAGTGATTAAGTGGGGAGAAAATGAGCGATGAAGAAAATAAATTAGTTTGGTCTGACGATGGTGGCGATCAACGCAAGAAAAAGTCGACTGAATCTCAAGTCAACGTTTGTGAGAGCTCCCTTGAATTAAAAATTCGGCGACTCACTAGCGGTAAAGGCCGGACAATCATCGAAATTACCGGACTACCAAATAATAAGAACTGGTGTAAAAAATTATCCAAAGAACTCAAAAAGCAGCTAGGTGTCGGTGGTGCCTATAAGAATGACGCAATTGAACTTCATGGCGAAAAGCTAGAAGAGGTTGGGCTCTTTTTAGGCCAAAAGTCCCTAAAATTTAAGAAAATAGGCGGTTAACTTTGACACTTTGCAGGAGTCCCGGTTATATGGAGTCCTGATCTAGTCAAAAACTCCAAGGAACCAGATTTGGAAGCTGATTTAAGTAAAAATGCATTAGATAAAGTAGGAATAGGGCTCTCTCTATTATGTGCTGTTCATTGCATGATCTTTCCATTGCTAATGGTATTTTCGCCCTGGATAGGAACTTTCATTGAAGGCAGCTGGTTTCATATTATTATGATTGTAATGGTAGCCCCGTTGGCGCTTTTTCTTTTTATAGGGACCTATAAAAAACATGGAAACTCTCGGCCATTAATTTTTGGAAGTATTGGAATCGCTTTTTTAATTGTCGGTCTATTAGTTCCAGAGCTTTTTGAGCATGATCATGGCGATCATTCACTAGAATCTCAATGGCTTTGGATAGAATCGATTTTAACTACTATTGGTGGTGGTCTATTGATCACCGCCCATTTTAAAAATATTAAAACTTGCCGCTGTCATCATCACTAAATATTTACCGCTAAAACCCCTGCCTAGGGAGATTAGGCAGGGAGTATTTAATTAGTAACAGGGACCTGAGCCTACTCGGTCACGGTTAGATTTAGTTTTTGCGTGATCAAAGACAGCTTTAATGATGTCGCCATCTTTAAATTCAGCAATTACATTTCGAGTTGATGTTGTTTCGTCATAGGTAACTTCCTCTGAGCCGTAAACGGGGGTGCTTTCTTCGCGACAGTCCTCGTAGCCAGGTTCAGTGCTGCATACTTGCCTTGAAGAAGTGGTGAAACAAACCTGCTGTCCACTTGGCTTAGTTCTGCAAACTTCATCGCCGCCTTCAGTATGACAAGACTCACTAGCAGAAACCCAGCGACAAACAGTATCGTACTCGTAATGAGAGACACAGGATTCAGTAGTAGTATAGGTATGGCCACTGACCTTTGTAGAAACGGCAATGGCCAGATCATAGGGCTGTTTAGTTTCAGCGCTAGAAAGTAAGAGTGTCCCCTCTGTTTCGGGAACTTTCGTCCCAGCTGGAATTACAAATGGAACTTTTACAGATTTCCCATTAACGTCTTTGATTGTTAACTTAAATTTTTTCTTTGAACTGGCCTTTAATGTAGTTTTATATTTCCCGACTGGTATTTCTACAGGCTTTAACTTCGAACTAAAGAGACCGCCTTTTTTAAAGACTGTGATCTTTTCATGAACATCAATTTCTCCACGCATTTATTTACATGATACTAATGCTAAGCAAACGATTGCGACTAAAATCCACCTCATAACTTCCTCCATTAATTATTAATGCCAAAAGCAGTGCAAAGAGTCGGCCAAAATTAAGCATGAAATATCAAAAGCTTCTGAATGGAAATGGAGCACCAGTGCCATAGTGATCAGCGCAAAGGGCACCTTGCGACGAGTTGCTTGCCGTGCGCAAGATTAAGATTTAGAGCCGAGCCAAAGAAGGATCGAGGCAAGAATCATTAATGGG
>JABGVH010000202.1 GCA_018646195.1 Halobacteriovoraceae bacterium | reverse complement strand
TGATTTTGATGGAGCAGCGATAGCTCCTCCTGCAGGAGTCCTTGCCAGTATCGGTCGCCAATCAAGTAATAATTTTAGAAATAATTATATGGACACTGGATCAGGGGGACGCTCCAGTTTTGGGGATAAATTTGATAAGAAAGTATCGAAGTATAGTGGCAATTCCTCCTCTGGCGTAAATGTCGTTAGTGACTCTGTTGAATCAGCAAGTAAAGTGGCTCAGACAGGGGTAGCAGCGGGACAGGCCAGCGCTAAAAAAGATGCCAATGGAAATATCGAAGAAGTCGCCGACGGTAAAGGTGGCAATTTTAACGTCGCCGATAGCCAGGTGAAAAAACCTACAGTTTTCATTCCTGATTCGAGAGTTAAAGATAATGAAGAAGCGGCTAAAATTCAGGCCAAAATTGCTCAGAAACAAGACCTTACTGGACAAGAAATTGAAACTTTCGCAGATAATAGAAGTTCCGAAATTGACCGTCTAAGTAAGATGCTCGATCAGGCCTTAAAAAATAAGTCCGGCGAAGACAACGGGAAGATTGAGGGACTCTTTGATGAAATCAAGTCTCTTAAGAACGAAATTACCGGACTTCGCGATGAGAAAAACGCCAGTGGCAGGGAAGAAGCGATCGATAAAGCGTTGGCCAAGGCTGACGAAAAGTTAGCTGAGACCCGTAAGAAATTGGCCGAAAATGAATCGACTAAGAAAATTTTAGACGAAGAAAATGCTCGAAATATAGCCGCTGCAAGTGGCCAAGATGCAGGGACTGGCTCTGGTGCCATCATCCCTGGAAGTAGCGCTCAAGTAGGCTCAAAGGGAATTCTCAATGGTGGAGGAGGCAGTCCTAGCCAGAATAGCTCTTTCTTTGGGCTTGGTTCTGGAGATAAGGGTGTTGGCTCTTTTGAAGGTCAGCTCTACGATGGGCAGCTGCAAACCGATGAAGTTTCAAGTTTCATGAGCGGGCCAGTCCTGACTAAGCTTTCAGAAAACGCTCCTTCTAAAGGCAGCCTTTCATTGGCCATTGAGTCATTATTTGACAAGAATAATCCAAATCCACCCCAAGCGGTGACTTACACTAAGGGTGGCAAGACCTTCTTAGTGACCCATACCAACGGAAGCGTGGTTGTTGTGGAATTAGACGAGGCGCAAGTGGCCGGTTCTGCCGCCAAGAAGCTTGTTCCTAAGGAGTCAGTGGTAATCGTCGCGGGTCAGCCTCGCAAGCGCTTTGCCTTTGCTGCTAAGCTCAATAAGATCATCCTGACCGCAGAAAAGTAAATTAAGAATCACAATTTATTAGTATATAGGGAGGCCTTATCGCCTCCCTTTTTTTTGGCAAAGTCCCCCTAAGCTGCCATACTTGGGCGATGAAAATACTTATCTCGTTGCTGTTTTTTATTGGCCTCTCCAGCGCTTATAGTCAGAAATTTGAGTACCGTGAGGCGGCAGATGTCTTTCAAATTGTCGATCAATTATCCCATTGGCATGGCACTCAAAAGGAAGTGCTGCCAAGATATTGGAAGAAAACTCTAGAGGTCTTCCCCAAGGACGAAGAGCTGTTAAAGTCCTATCGCGAATTGAGGCTCAAGGTTCATAATTCTTTGAAGGTTAGCGAGGAAGAATCTATTTTTGGTTCAAGCTATGGGCGCTTAGATTTTTTCTCCCACGCTTTTTATAGCTCGAAGAGTGTCGGACAGGCGCTGAAGAAATTACAAAAAAAACTCACTCAGGAAGAGATTAAATTTCTAGTGGAATTTTTTAATCATTTCAAATCGAGAATTTCGATAATGGCCAAAGAGAGTACTTTATTCCGTGGTCAACTGAAAGGCCTCAATAAGGTGGCCGGTAAACAAAAATTGAAAAGAAATATTAAGGGTGTAAAAAAATTCCTGGGACTAAAGGGTAGGAAGAAAACACAGCTCCTACTGGCGTGGTGGCCAAAGGATCAAAAACCGTGGGTTCATGTCCAAGGAAATTTTATTGTCTATCATACTCATCCTCATTGGGATGTTTCAGATTTTGATGGCGGGTATTTATTGGAAGAGTTAACGGTTAGCTACCTAACCTTAATGGGAGCTAATAATAAGAAAAATTATAGTAAGAAATTTTTAGACCGCTGTCCAATTTCTAAAAAAATGAAAACAGAATTAATATTAAGCCGACCCTTGGCAGTTGTTCTTGGGAGAATTCTTCCAGAAGTTGGTCTGAAGCGAAAGCACTTTACCCTCGAGAAGGAGTGGAATCTGCATCCTTGGGTGCAGACTTATAGCAAATTGCTTTTTCCTACCGTTCAAAGGCTTCAGAAGAAGCGCGATGGTATTCAAGGCTTATTTATAACTCAAGCAGCAAGTGCCTGCCGAGATCTTATGGTTCTTAAAGATTACTTTAAGGCCTTCAATTTATGAATCAGGTAAACGGAGAGTTAATGGAACCAATAGAGAGCCAAGTCGATAGTAGTTCAAGTGTTTTTAAGGGGAATCAGTCTTTCCATCATCAGCTTCGTGATGACCTCCGCACTCGAATGAAAAAAATTAAAGAAGGTGGTGGCGAGCGTTCGGTAGAAAGGCACCTTAGTAGAAAAAAATTCCTGGCAAGAGAGAGGATTCAAAGAGTTCTTGATCAAGGTTCACCTTTTCTTGAACTCAGTTCACTTGCTGGCGATGACCTTTACCCTGACGTAGTTCCTTCAGCCGGTCTGGTCACCGGTATTGGGCGAGTCCACGGAATTGAGTGTATGTTTGTCGCCAACGATGCCACTGTAAAAGGTGGAACTTATTATCCTATGACGGTTAAGAAACATTTAAGGGCACAAGAAATTGCTCGTGAAAATTTTCTACCCTGTATCTACTTAGTTGATTCAGGAGGAGCATTTTTACCTATGCAGGATGAGGTTTTTCCTGACCGCGATCACTTTGGTAGAATCTTTTATAATCAATCACAACTATCAGCAATGGGAATCCCGCAAATCGCAGTCGTACTTGGGTCTTGTACCGCAGGCGGCGCTTATGTTCCTGCCATGGCAGATGAATCAGTTATCGTTAAAGGTAATGGAACTATTTTTCTAGGTGGACCTCCACTGGTTAAAGCGGCGACTGGGGAGGTCGTAACCGCAGAAGAACTTGGTGGAGCCGAAGTACATACTAGTGAAAGTGGTGTTGCGGATCATTTCGCTGAAGACGAGGAAGACGCTCTCAATATTACCCGCAATATTATTCAGAACCTCAATTATCGTTCTCCCGGTGAACTTGCAGGCCAAAAGAAAAAAAGAGAGAGTACTCCTCCAATATATCCTCTCGACAGTGTCTACGGAGTAGTTCCAAAAGATACTAAAATTCCCTATGACGTTCGCGAGGTCATTGCCCGGCTGGTTGACGCTTCAGAGTTTCAAGAATTCAAAGAGAAATATGGCACTACTTTGATTTGTGGCTTTGCCAAAATTCACGGTCACCAAGTGGGCATAGTTGCCAATAATGGAATTTTATTTTCTGAAAGTGCATTGAAAGGAGCGCATTTTATCCAGCTTTGCGGTCAGAGAAAAATCCCTTTAGTATTTTTACAAAATATTACAGGCTTTATGGTTGGTAAAAAATACGAGTCAGGCGGTATAGCTAAAGACGGCGCAAAAATGGTTACCGCGGTGTCTACTGTTAATGTACCTAAATTTACGGTCATAATTGGAGGTTCATTTGGAGCCGGTAATTATGGCATGTGTGGCAGGGCCTATGGGCCGCGCTTTTTATTTATGTGGCCTAATGCTCGAATCTCAGTGATGGGTGGTGAACAAGCGGCAGGGGTACTATCAACAGTAAAACAGGGCTCGCTGAGTGCAAAAGGTAAGAAGGCCATGACTTCAACAGAGATTAATGCCTTTAAGAAACCTATTTTAGACAAATACGATAAAGAGGGCAGTGCATTTTATAGTTCAGCTCGAATCTGGGACGACGGAGTTATCGATCCCGCCCAAACCCGGGATGTGCTTGGTCTTTCAATTTCAGCATCCCTCAATGCAGTAATTCCGGATACTAAATTCGGCGTTTTTAGGATGTGAGAAAACTATGAATGTAGAAAACCATTATATTAAAGAAGTCGATCCACGTGGTGTTGTCACTATAACGCTTAATAGGCCAGAAATTCATAATGCCTTCAACGATCAAATAATTAATGATCTAACTAGAGAGTTTCAATCTTTAGACAGCGATGATAGTTGCCGAATGGTGGTTTTGACTGGGGCTGGTAAGTCTTTCTGTGCCGGCGCAGATCTTAATTGGATGAAAGGCATGGCCAATTATTCTGATGATGAAAATATAGAAGATAGCCGTCGCCTATCTGGTTTATTTGAAACCATAAATAAATGCAGAAAGCCCGTTCTTGCCAAAGTCAATGGAGCCGCGCTTGGTGGAGGAACTGGTTTGATTGCCTGCTGTGATTTTGTGATGGCCTGTAAATCGGCAAAATTTGGATTTACTGAAGTTAGACTGGGACTCTTACCCGCTGTAATTTCGCCTTTTGTAATGGCAAAAATTGGTGAGTCTAATGCCCGGGCTTGGTTTCTCTCGGGAGAACGATTTGATGCTACTGTCGCGCTTCAGATTGGGTTAGTACATCAAGTTGTGCCACTAGATGACCTCGAAACCTCGATGAGTAGAATGATTGAGAAGTTTCTATTGGCCGGTCCAATGGCCGCCTGTGAGGCAAAAAAATTAGTAATGAATGTTCTTAAGTTTAAAAATGAAAATCCAAGCGAGGTCACTGAATACACCTGCCAAACTATTTCAAGAATTAGAACTTCACCAGAAGGGCAAGAAGGTATGGGTGCACTGCTTGAAAAAAGAAAACCTAATTGGGTAGAGAGCTAAATTGATGAAGACAATTAATAAAGTACTAATCGCAAACCGTGGTGAAATCGCTTGTCGTATTATTCAAACCTGTCGGAATATGGGGATTGAGACCGTCACGCTTTTTACGGAAGGCGAAGAAAAACTTCCCCATCGCTATAAAAGTGATGAAGCATTATATCTTGGAGGAGGACCCCTCCATGATACTTACCTTAATCAAGATAAAATTCTTCAATTAGCAGAGCAGGTTGGAGCTGACGCCATACATCCTGGTTATGGGTTTTTGTCAGAAAATTCTAGCTTCGCGAGAAAGGTTGAAAAATCAAAAGTTCTATTTGTAGGTCCTTCCCCAGAGAGTATGGAATTGATGGGAGATAAAATTGCCAGCAAGATTAAAATTGAAGAAATAGGTGCGCCAGCGGTTCCTGGATATCACGGTAAAGATCAATCCCTTAAAAAATTAAGGCAAGAGTCCGGTAAAATAGGATATCCGGTGCTAATCAAGGCTTCTGCAGGTGGTGGTGGAAAGGGAATGCGAGTTGTTAATGAAGACTCTGCTTTTGCCGAGGCGCTTGAAAGTGCCAAGCGTGAGGCCCTCAATGCTTTTGGTAATGATCAGGTCTTGATAGAAAAATATATTCAAAACCCAAGGCATATAGAAGTACAGGTATTTGGTGATAAACTTGGGAACGTGATCCATCTTTTTGAAAGAGAATGTTCGATACAAAGAAGGCATCAAAAGATAATCGAAGAATGCCCCTCTCCAGCAATAGATTCAAAAATACGCAGTAAAATCTGTCAGACGGCGGTAGATATCGCCAAGTCAATTAATTATGTGGGCGCAGGAACAGTTGAGTTTATGTTAGAAGAAAGTGGTGATTTCTATTTCTTAGAAATGAATACCCGCCTTCAGGTTGAGCATCCCGTTACAGAAATGGTCACCGGAACAGATTTAGTAAAATGGCAAATTCAAATCGCTGAAAATAAGAAACTACCTCTGACTCAATCTGAGTTGCGAAGTAGAGGACATGCGATAGAGTGCCGCTTATATGCCGAAGATCCTGACCACGAGTTTCTGCCATCTATTGGGCGTATTGAGTATGTTGGAACTCCTCAAACCCGAGATAGCCGTTTAGATACAGGATATGTTGATGGAAATTCCGTAAGTATTAATTTTGATCCTATGTTGGCAAAATTAGTAGTATGGGGAGAGAATCGAGAAGAGGCGATAGCCAAACTGAAAGAATCATTGGCTGAAGTTCCTTTTTTTGGAATCAAAACAAATGGTAATTATCTCAGTCGAATTATCAAACACCCACAATTTATAAAAGGTGAAACCTATACTCACTTTGTAGAGACCCATAAAAATGAATTAGGTCCTCTTGAACCTACCGAAAGTGAAGTTGCAGTTTCTATTGCCGCTTATCTTTTAAGTGGTAAGAAAAGTTTTACAGGTACCGTTAACACCTCTTCAGCGGATCAGTCTCCCTGGGATCAATTAATCGACTTTAGGAACGTTTAAATGAAGCAAGAATTAATAATAAATGAAAAGGAATATTCTTTTGATCTGATAGAGAGAGGTGAGAATTTCGTAGAATTTGAAATTTCAGGAAAAAAATATCACTTTGAACTTTCAAAAAAAGAGCGCCATGCTGCCTACCTGACCTCGAAAGAGGGGACTAACCGGATTGGAGTTTATCAAGCTCAAGGTGAGCCACTCACAGTTCTACAGAGTGGAAATGAGTTTAAGGTCTCTCCAAAAAACTCTCGTTCATCAAAAAAGAAAAAGAAAGCTGGATCTATGATTTCTCCAATGCCAGGGAAAATCCTCAAACTAATGGTAGTGAACGGGCAGGTGGTTAAGAAAGGTGAGCCTCTTTTAATTCTAGAGGCGATGAAAATGGAGCATACCATAAAGGCGTCGAGCGACGGGGTAATTGAAGAGGTATTTTTTAGTGAAGGTGAGCTAGTTCAGGGCCAAGTTGATTTAGTAAGGCTTGTGAGTAAGGAAAAAAAATAATGCTCTCGAGCCTCCCAAAAAAAATAAAAATAGTTGAAGTCGGACCAAGAGATGGCCTGCAAAATGAAAAAACCGTACTTAAGACAGAGGATAAAATCGAGTTTATCGCCAAGCTGACTGAGGCGGGAATGGTAAATATTGAAGCTACTAGCTTCGTCCGCCCTGAAAAAATCCCTCAAATGGGGGACGCCAATAAATTATTTGAGTTACTAGTAAAACGAATTCCTATCGACAACTATAATTTTCCTTGTCTAGTACCAAATAAAATCGGTCTGGAAAATGCCAAAAAGGCAGGGGTAAGAGAGATTGCAGTTTTTACCGCAACTTCAGACCAGTTTAATATGAAAAATATAAATGCCTCTATTGATGAGTCTTTTATTCGTATTGAAGAAGTGGTTAAAGAGGCACTTTCTTATGGAATGAAAGTGAGGGGATACGTTTCTACAGTCTTTGGTTGTCCCTATCTTGGAGAGACCTCTCTTTTAAAAATGACGGAAGTCACTCAGCGGCTTTTTGACCTAGGAGCTTATGAAGTTTCCCTGGGAGACACCATAGGGGTAGGTACTCCTTCACAGGTATTAAAAGTGATCGACGGCTTGGAAAAAGCTAATATTCCACTAGAAACTGTCGCCATGCACTTTCACGACACCCGTGGAATGGCCCTAGCAAATGTTCTGACCTCTTTAGAGCTAGGAATAACTAACTTTGACTGCTCTGCAGGAGGTTTAGGGGGTTGTCCCTATGCAAAGGGCGCTATTGGTAATTTGGCGACAGAAGACCTTGTTTATCTCTGCCATAGTCTTGGAATTGAAACAGGAATAGACCTTGAAAAATTAATGCAAGCGTCTTTGTTTATTTTAGATAAATTAGGAAGACTGTCGTCTTCAAAGTTCTTGATCGCAAAGCAAGGGGAAAAAAGTGGCAAATGAATATCATGATCATGAAGAGTTAAAGTTAGCTGTAGACGATGCTAGTTTATGGATTACTCTTAGTAATTCAGAGAAGAGAAATGCCCTCACCCCCACTATGATTGATTCATTGGTAGATACCCTTATAAAGGCCGATAGGGATTCAAGCATTAGAGCTATTGTTATCACTGGTGAAGGGAAAGGATTTTCCGCCGGAGGTGACCTTAAGGCGATGATAGAAGATACCGGAATGTTCAAAGGCAGTGTTGAAGAACTTCGGCAACGTTATATGCACGGTATTCAGATGATCCCGCGGACTATTGAGTCTCTACAGACGCCTGTGATTGCAATGGTGAATGGGGCAGCGATTGGGGCAGGTTGTGACCTGGCGATGATGTGTGACCTTAGAATAGGTTGCGAAGCTTCGGCTTTTGGAGAAACTTTTTCAAAACTGGCCTTGGTGCCAGGAGATGGCGGCGCCTATTTTCTTATCCGGGCGGTTGGTTACGCCAAGGCGATGGAAATGATTTTAACAGGTGATATTTATCGAGGTGAGCAGGCCCATCATTTTGGATTGTTAAATTTTTATGTTGAAGCAGAGACGCTAAAAGAAAGTACTAAAGGCTTAGTAAAAAGAATTACCTCTAACTCACCTGTTGCGATGGGAATGAGTAAGAAGGCGCTTAGGCACGGTTACAGAGAAGGACTTGACTCTCATCTTGACCTATTGGCAGCATTTCAAGGAATCACTCAGCGGTCTGAAGATCATAAAGAAGGCGTGAAGGCCTTTTTAGAAAAAAGAGCACCTCAGTTTACAGGCCATTGACAGGCTGTTTCAAAAAATCGAAAATTAGTAATAACAATAAGATGGCCATCAAACTGAAGGTAATTGCAAGATGTTGAGATTTCTTCTTCTCATAACTTTTCTATCCGGCTGCACCACTATTCATTACCGAACAAAAGGCAATATTGCCGCCGCAATAGCCCCTAAAAATGAACACAAACACAGGGTTGAGATTAAGGGCAAGAAAGAGTTTTATCTTTGGGGCCTGCTTCCCGCCAATCAAGTGGTTTATGTAGATGATGAAATGGCCAATGCAGGCCTTATTAGTGCTGCCAATATTAGAATTTCGGAATTCCAAACTCGTTCAGATTTTATATATGGCCTAATTAGTTTTGGGATGTACGTACCTAAATCTTATAAGATAGTGGGCTTTGGGGTGAAATCTAGTGATTAGCCGGAACTTCTTTCTATTCACAATGGTCCTTTTGTTCTCAGCTTGTGCCACTCATATCACCGTTTCCCCAAAAGGTTGTAAAACTGAATCATATTGGGAACTAGAGGGAGAGGTACCTGACTTTGCTATCTCAAAAAAGGTTTGGTTTTTCGGGTTACCTAAAGAGCAAAGCTATTTTTTAAAAGAAATATTAGAAGATAAGAATATTCCATGCGGCAAACTAAAGTCTGTCTCGGTGTCATTTGAAAGCACCTGGGAAGATGGTTTTGTATCTCTTTTCCCATTTGTTGCCAGAAAAGGGATTTTAATTTCAGGAACGTTTCTCAATAATGAAGATAATTCCGAGGTCAAGGAAAGCGACCTTTAGTTCAAGGAAGAAACTCTCTCATGATGAGGGAGTTGGGCCAGGATGGCCTAACCTATACTTATTAGATACCAGTGACTGGTCGCGTCATTATATAAATTACATTCGTTGTTTCGCACCGTTGACACCCTCGCTAGATAAGATATAAAGTCCCTGAAATTCGCCTCGACTTGCATTAAATTTTAATAATTCTAAGGAGTTAACCATGCTTAAAAAAGTACTAATAGTGGCCACCACTATTATCTCATTGACCGCTTCAGCAACATCTCTTGAAGAAGCACAAAGCCTTTACGGAAAAAGAGGAGCAGATTTTAAAAATGCTCAACTAGCAGCTGATATGTACGGAAAGTTAGTAGCAGCAGAAGCAGATAGTTTTAAAAAAGCTAAGTTATTAATCGGACAATCAGAAGCTGTTCAATATGTTGGAACAAAAACTTCCGGTAAAAAAGCAAAACTTAAAATTCATGATTTTGGTAAGAAACTTGGTGATAATGCTTTCGCCCTTCTAAAAGGAAATAATACTCCCGAAGGAAAAACTCAACAGGCACGTGCTCTCTATTTCATGGGAACAAATCTAGGTCGTTGGGGAGAAGCTAAAGGTGTACTTTCTTCATTAGGTCGTTGGAGGAAGGAACTTCGTCCAGCAATGGAACTTCTTATGACTCTTGACGATAGCGTAGAAGACTACGGTGTTTATAGAATTATGGGACGTGGATTTATAAAGGTTCCTGGATTTAACACTCCAAATGATCAAGGTGTTAAATTTCTTGAAAAAGCGCTAGAAGCTACAAAGCTTGACGATTATAGCGTGTCTAAAAATAGTACAACTACTACTTACTTAATCTGGGCCTATATGAAAGAAGGTCAAACAGATGAGTTTTGTAACCTTTATGAAGCTTTCGAAGAGTTCACTGACGCTGACCGAACTATTCAGGATGAAGCTAATACTTACTTAATTCCTGAAACTCAACACGAAGTGAATGAGTTTAAAAATCCAACTCATGAAGATCGTATTGCTGTAAATGAATACTTTAATGAAGAATGCTAATTAAATAATTGCGTAGGGATTAAAGAGTAACCGAATTAACTAAAGCTTTAGGAGCAAATATGAAAAAGATACTTACTGGAATTGCATTACTTGCACTCTCTGGAAGTGTTTTGGCAGGAGGTCTTAAAGCTCCGGTTACTCTTCCCAATGCAAAAACGTTACCGCAAGGTGTTCGTAACTTTAATTATATCGGGGTTTTTACAAACCCTGAATCTAAAATGGATGAAGCTGGAAACAAGACAGTCCTAGCTGATCCATTATTTAAGAATATTACTGGAAATACGCTTATCGGTGGGAAAGCCGATGCATCTGAAGCCGCAGGGATATTTCAGAAATTAGCGGCTGCCAATATTGACCCAAATCAGGTCTTAGCTCAAACAACTGGTCAGATTAATATGGCGGTTCAAGCGAATGTTCCTGTTTTTGCTTATGGACTTACAAAAAAGTTAACTGCTGCGATTATAATCCCAATTACACATGTCGAAACTAATGTAGATATGGGAGTTAATCATATAGACCCAGCAGCAATTCAAAAATTACTTAATGAAATCAATGAATCTTCAGGAGCATCGGTAAAAGAAGAAGAGGCCATTCGAAAACTTATGGCCCCTGCCTCCGAAAAAGCTGCTGAGTATGGATATAAGAATCCACGCAACGAAAAATATACTAGATTAGGGGATATAAAGGTTGCCGGAAAATATAAGACTTTCGAAAACGCTGCAAATGCTGTGAGTATAACCACTGCCGTTGTCTTGCCAACAGGTGAGCAAGAAGACATCAATAAGCTAGTAGATGTCCCAGGCGGTGATGGACAGACGGACTTAGAACTCGGCGTCGTCCACGACTTTTATGCTACAGAATGGTTGACTCTAACGACTTCCGCCGGTTACATCTTTCAACTGGCCGATACTACGGCAAAAAGAATACCAGAGAAAGATGACAGCAAGCTTTCTAAAGAAGTGGATTATGCCACCGAGAGAGACTTAGGTGACATAATGAAAGCAGAACTTGCGGGATCGATTTACCTCGGTGGCTGGACCATGGGCCTTGGCTATGGAATCCAGCATAAACAAAGAGATAAATACTCCGGAGGCTTTGTCGCTGCAAATCGATACCGTTTTCTAGAGAAAAATACTCGTCAGAGAATGCAAACACTACAAGCAAGTTTAGGATTCGATACTATATCAATGTTTAAGAAGAAGAAATTCTTTGCACCAATGGGAGTATCTCTGGGGCATACCAGAGTGCTGGAAGGGAAAAATGTTGTCAGTTCTCCGTTAACCTCAGTCATGTTTAAGATGTTCTTTTAGGAAAGGTGGTTGTTAAAATGAAAAGATTAATGAAATTAATTTCTCTTTTTGCAGTAGGCTTTGGTTGTATGAAAACCGCAGCGATTACTTTCACGCTGATCCTGACAGTTGTAGGCTGCAAACCTGCAGACTTAAAGAATGCGCCAAGAAATATTTACAACCCGCCTACAAAAAATGGTTTTACCGCTGCTGAAGTGATTGATCCACAAGTTCGAAATTCCAGCATTGTTGTCAATCCAGGGAATGAGCACCTCGTTTATCATGATAGCGAAGGAACTCATCAATATAGCTACACTCCCGATCCTCGTCTGGCAGAGATAGTATTTAAATATATGCCGATCGATCCGCGAACTGGAGAACCAAGAAATTACGTCGAAAAAATACCACTCTCTGTTGTTAAGGGAGACGGATACCAAAGGGCATTTGATTTCAGTACACTTATTTATACTATCGGTGATTTAAGAGAAAAATCATTTCAGGCAATTCAAATTGCTACAGAGAAAGTGGATGTCTCCAAAATTCAAATTGTAGAAATCTATAAACAATTCCCTTGTTTTAAATTCAAAAACGAAGAAGGCAAGACCAGGTGTAAATTAACTAAAGACGAAACTACTGCAGAAGTGGCAGTTTACGAAAGTTCAAAGAGATGTTCTAAATTAAAGAAGCTATCTCGCAAGTATGATGGGCTAAGTGTCTCAGATGAGACGGCCTTCTCTGATGCCGTTACAAATTGTAAAAAAATTGAAGTAACGAAAAAAGAAATTGAAAAAGAAAGGAAGGCCTTAAGCACTATCTATAAAACAGGTAAAGACCTTGCTAATGAGATGCTTAATACCGCCGAAGAATTTACAAATGAGCACTTCTTAGCGACAACTGCTACTAAGTTTGATCCAGACACGACGTCAAAACTTAAATCTATCATAAGGTTTAATGAGCAAAATGCAGAAAACAATTTTGAAATTAATAGCGTTGAAGAGATAAGTCTGGCGATTGATTTTGGTCTAGAGGCCGGAGGATTTGAGCTCTACAGTACTGAAAATGGTCGCATCAAAGATTTTCAATTAATTACGACTCCTGCAGGAAATAAGAGACTACTTTTTGTCCTAATTAATGCAGATTACGAAATTAGTGCTGATCTCTCGGTAACCAGTCGACCAAATCTAGGGGTAACGATCAAAGGAACCTTTGATGCTTACTTTCCAGCTCTTGATAAATATCGTAAAGGTGTGATGTCTTTCGAATTTGACTTTCAAGGAAAAGAACTTAAGTTCTAATCAAATTCTAATCGTCCAGAGAGTCGATTAAACTGTCGAAGAAATTCTTTTTGTAAGCAACCGCTTCATCTTCAGAAAGATGACCGAATTGTGTTCTGTCCTGTTCGGTATAATTTGCTGATAATTCATTTATAAAACGAGATTTGTGACGAGGGGCCTTTCTTCCAAATAAGGTTCTTTCTTTACAATAAGTCATAATAAGACTCTCTTGTGCCCTGGTGATTCCTACATAACATAAGCGACGTTCTTCACTCATATCTTCACCAGCTGAGATGGTGCGCTTATGCGGAAGCAGCTCTTCCTCAATTCCCACCATAAAGACCTTTTTAAATTCTAGCCCTTTTGAAGAGTGCAGAGTCATTAAAGTAACACTGTTTAAATTTTCTTGCTCGTCATCGTCGTCTTTGTCTTTTTCGTCTTGTGAATCCTGAAGCAGAATTTTTTCCACAAAGTTTTTCAAAGTGGCCTTACTGCCAACTTGCCTAGAAAATCTTGCCGCTGCTTCGACAAACATTTGAACATCTTTCTTACGGGCAGCTGCCTGCTTTATATTATCGTGTTGTTTATCGATGTAGTTTAAGTAATCGAGTTCATCAATCAGTTTTTCAATTGTTGGAGCGAGTGGGGCACTTCTAAAAAGACCCATATATTTTTGGATTAGCTGGGTAAAAGTTTGAATCTTTACTGCTCTCTTTGGGTCTAATGCATTATATCTTTTCATGGTTTCAAAAAGAGACTGCTGTATTTCATCAGACTTGGTTAGATATTTCCCAAGTGTAGCAGTTCCAATTCCTCTATTGGGAACGTTTAAAATGCGTCTTAGTGAAACTTGGCTTCCTGGATTTAAAATGGTGGTGAGATAGGCCATTAAGTCTTTTACTTCTTTCTTGTCATAAAATTTCTGTCCACCAAGAACTCGATAGGGAACCTGGCTCAACCTTAGCTGCTCTTCAATGGCAGGGGCCTGAGTATTAGAGCGATATAAAACGGCTATATCGGATAACATTTTCCCCTTTCCTTGGTGGCTGACTACTTCTTCAACTACGATCTGAGCTTCGTGTTCAGTATCCCCTGCCGCCCAAACTAGAGGTGGTTGGGTCGATGCGATTTGACTCCAAAGGGTTTTCTCACGCCTCTCCTTATTTTCAACGATTACTTTATTGGCCAGATTTAATATAGGAGTGGTGGATCGGTAATTTTCTTCAAGTTTTACCACAGTGGCAGTGGGATAATTTTTTTCAAAATTTAAGATATTGGATATATCTGCTCCTCTAAAAGAGTAGATCGACTGATCGTCATCACCAACTACACATAAATTATCGTGAGTAGTAGTAAGGCCCATTATCATAGAAAATTGTAGGGGATTGGTATCTTGGTATTCATCGACCATGACGTACTTAAATTGTTTCGAATAGGCCTCTGCTATCTCAGGATGTTGGCCAAATAATTTAACGACCAAAAATAGTATGTCGTCAAAATCGATGGCATTAAAAAATCTTAATTTATCTTGGTAATAGCGATAGATATATTCAGTGGCATGGTCATAGGCATCTTCGCAATCAAAGAAGGGAGAATCGACAAAGTCATCTTCACTGACGCCTTTGTTTTTCAAAAAGCCTATCTTTGAAAGAATTTGTTTTCGATCAAAGGCCTTTTTCTCGGCGCGAAAGCTATTGAGCCCTTCACGAACAATGCTCATTTGATCACTAGTGTCATAAATACTAAAGTTCTTGTGATAGCCCAGCTTTACTATTTCTTTCTTCAATATTTTTATGCCAAGGGAATGGAAAGTACTGAGAGTTAAATGCGAGGCCTTCTTCCTACCTAGCAAACCTTTAACACGCTCTCTCATTTCGCCAGCGGCCTTATTGGTGAAGCTAACCCCTAGTATTTGCTCAGCAGGAATTCCTAAATTGTGGACCATATGGGCGATTCGGAAAGTAATCGTTCGGGTTTTTCCGCTACCGGCCCCGGCCAATATAAGAACTGGTCCCTTGATGGTCTCTGCAGCTTTTCGCTGCGGCGTATTAAGCTCTGCTAAATTTACCATGAGTTGGCATTTTAGCAGGGGCAGTACTTATTGCCATCAAGTTTCTCCTGCCCCTTTTATTTTATTAGAGCTATAATTTTCAGCATGTTAGAGCAATACATTTAATTATTGGGAGTCCCTATGACCCGTAAGAAAAAAGCTGCCAAAAAAAAGGTAGTGAAGAAAAAAGCGGCCACAAAAAAGAAGTCAGCAGATCAAAATTTGTCTGAGAGTTTATTAGAATTAATTCGTACCACCTCTACGGTTCTGCCCGATGATATTCAAAGAGTAATTTTAAAGGCCTTGAAAAAGGAAGAGAAAAAATCGAGCGCTGAATATGCGCTTCAAATTATTAAGGCCAATATCGAACTGGCCAAGAAAAAGTCGCAACCTATTTGTCAGGACACTGGGACTATACTCTTTTTTGTTTCTCATCCGGTAGGATTTGATCAGGGTAAATTTACTAAGACTTGTCATAAGGCAGTATTAGCAGCTACGAAAATAGGTTACCTAAGGCAAAATTCAGTAGATTCCCTTACAGGTAAAAATGACAGCATGAATATTGGCCCTGGTCATCCCTCTATTCATTTTCATGAACACAAAAAGAAATCAATTGAAATTCGTTTGATGCTCAAAGGGGGAGGCTGTGAAAATGTAGGCGCCCAATACGCTATGCCTTACACTGGCTTAAATGCTGGAAGAGATTTAGATGGCGTTAGAAAAGTAATTCTTGATGCAATTGTTAAAGCTCAAGGCAAAGGCTGCGGACCTGGAGTATTGGGAATTTGTATTGGTGGAGACAGAGGATCTGGCTTTATCGAATCAAAAGAACAATTATTGCGACCTCTAGATGATAAAAACCCCGAACCAAGTTTAAAAAAATTAGAGCGTGATATAACAGAGACTGCAAATAAATTAGGAATTGGTCCAATGGGATTTGGTGGAACAACAACTTTACTGGGTTGTAAAATCGGAGTCCTAAACCGGCTCCCCGCGAGCTACTTTGTTTCTATTTCCTATATGTGCTGGGCCTACCGACGCCAAGGTGTCCTATTAAAAAGTAATTCAACAGTTTCTAAATGGCTCTATTAAAACATGAGGATGAGACCAATGAAAAAAATAGACTACCCTTTTAAAAGAGAACAAATTAGAGAATTGAAAGTAGGGGACATGGTCTTGCTTTCAGGCACACTTCTAACCGGTAGAGATGCAGTCCATAAGCGCTTGCACGAGGGAGTAAAGCCTCCTGTTAGCCTAGAGAATCAAATAATTTACCATTGCGGTCCTGTGGTTATTGAGGATGCTAAAAATAAAAAATATGAGGTGAAAGCAGCGGGGCCCACTACTTCTATTCGAGAAGAGCCTTACCAATGGGAAGTCATGCGTGATTATGGAATTCTCGGCGTGATAGGGAAAGGTGGCATGGGTGCAAAAACCTTAAAAGGTTGCCAAGAATACGGCTGTGTTTATTTTCATGCAATTGGCGGAGCGGCTCAAGTATTAGCAGAAAGAATTAAATCTGTGAAAAATGTTTACTGGAGGGACCTTGGTTCTCCCGAGGCAATTTGGGAATTAGAAGTGGAAGATTTTCCCGTGGTTGTGACTATGGATTCGCATGGGGGATCATTGCATGACGAAGTTCAAAGTAGCAGTGAAGCAAAACTAAAGGAATTACTCTAGGAAAAGGCATGAACAAAGTTCTGTGGGAACCCTCTGTAGATCGTAAAGCTCAAAGTCAAATGCATCGTTTCATGAATGAAACGGGAAATAAAAACTATTCAGAATTACACAAGTGGTCAGTTACTAAACCCGACCTCTTTTGGAATAAAATTATCTCTTTTTTCAATCTAAAGCTTGAAGGAGAGCTAGAGCCTAGTTACCAAGATTTAAATTTCGACCATTATAGTTGGTATCCAAATGCCAAATTGAACTTCGCAGAGAATTTATTAGAAAAGGGTGAAGTTGAAAAGACAGCAATCAATTTCGTTCATGAATCTGGTCAATCAAGAAAATATTCTTACGGTGAATTAAAAAAAGAAGTGTCGAAACTAGCAGCTTCTTTAAAAGGAAACTTTGGCGAAGGTGACGTATTGGCGGCCTATATGCCGCATATTCCAGAGACCGTAATCTCTATGCTTGCTGCCACTTCACTGGGAGGGGCCTTTACTTCTACTTCAAGTGATTTTGGTGTTGAGGGAGTCGTCGACCGCTTTGGGCAATCTAAACCTAAGGTATTGGTGGCCGCGGCCGGGTATATGTACAATGGGAAATATTTTGACTTATTACCCCGAATTAAAGAACTCGAGTCGAAAATAACTAGTCTTGAGAAAATTATTATAGTTAATTTTCTTGGGAAAGAACTTGATATTACAGACCTCAGTAAAGGTATTATCTGGGAAGATTTCTTAGGAAAAGAAGAAGAATTGGTATACACAAAGGTGCCTTTTTCTAATCCACTGTATGTTATGTACTCTTCTGGAACGACTGGTAAGCCAAAATGTATTTTACATTCTGTGGGTGGGACTCTCTTACAGCATGTCAAAGAGCTGGGACTCCACACTGATCTAACGGCCTCAAAGAATATTTTTTATTTTACGACTTGCGGTTGGATGATGTGGAATTGGTTAATAAGCGGGCTTGCCCTAGGCGCTACCTTGACTCTCTATGAAGGAAGCCCAGGTTTCCCGTCCCTTGGAGAATTTTTTAAAATTATTGATAGAGAAAAAATAAATATTTTTGGGACTAGCCCTAAATTTCTAAAAGCGCTAGAGGATTCTGGTTGGAAAAATGAATCCAGTTTTAAGAGTCTAGATACTTTGATGAGTACGGGCGCTCCTCTTTTACCCGAGCAGTTTGATTTTATTTATCAAAATATTAAAAGTGATGTCCAAGTGACGAGCATTTGTGGGGGAACAGATATTATTGGCTGTTTTATGCTTGGAAACCCTATTCTGCCTGTTCGAAGGGGAGAGATTCAGTGTTTAGGATTAGGAATGGATGTGACTTGTTTCGACGATAATGGAGTGGAGCAATTGAATAAAGAGGGGGAGCTTGTTTGTAAAAAAAGTTTTCCCAGCCGTCCGATAAGTTTTCTTGATGATCCTAATGACCAAAAATTAAAAGAAGCCTACTTTAATAAATTCACTGGAGTTTGGCACCATGGCGACTTTATTTTAATCAACCCAGAGGGGGGAGTCGAAGTTTTTGGTCGCTCAGACGCGACTCTAAACCCGGGAGGGGTTAGGATTGGAACCTCGGAAATTTATCGACAGACTGAACAATTAGCTTATTTAGCTGATAGTCTCTGTATAGGCAGACAGAGAGATGGAGAAGTTGAAGTAATTCTTTTTGTTAAATTAATGGAAGGTGAAGAACTTAGCACCGACCGAATCCTCGAAATTAAAGCAAAAATTAAAAAAAATACGACACCTAGGCATGTTCCAAAAGAAGTATTTTTGGTCCAAGATATTCCTTATACTCGAAGTGGGAAAAAAATGGAATTAGCAATTACCAGAATTCTTAATCAAAAACCCTTATCTAATATTGAAGCTGTCGCTAATCCTGAGTGCCTTAAAGAATACCAGGACTATATTTAAAAAATGGAAAAGCTACTAAGAAAATATCTACCTCCGCAGCTCTTTGAAAAAGAAGGAGTTCGCGGCTGCCTTACTATTTTATTGATAGCTTTAATTATGCTGGTTGTTGAATATTATGGCTGGCAAGGGCCTTATATAAATTATGTTAAACAGAAAATGTCTTTCTTTGGGCGCCCTGGGAATGAGGTCTTTTTCCAGGCCCAGGTTTATACTTCAGTAAGTTTTGGAATATTTTTCTTTACCATACCTCTTCTGTTTAACTACTTTCTACCTCTAAGTGGCACGGACTCTAATATCGGTTTAAAATTACCTGATTGGAAAATCGCCTTTAAAGACTATTCTCCACTAGTACTAGTAATGCTTCCCATTTTATTTTTTGTTTGTATGAGGCCAGGCTTTAATCAGTTCTACCCTCTATACCGACCTGAAACTTTGAAAATGCTGGTCTATTATGAATTGATTTACCTCACCCAATTTATTTCGGTGGAATTCTTCTTTAGAGGTTTCGGTGTTTTTCGTTTAGAGAAACTTTGTCCTGGATGGGGTGCGATTTTAATGGTCATTCCTTATTCCTTCGTTCATATCCATAAACCCTTTGGGGAGGCGCTCGGCTCAATAATCGCCGGTCTTGTTTTGGGGCGGCTCTCTCTTAAAACCGGCTCGATTTGGCCTGGGGTAATTGTACACGCCTGTATCGCAGTGTCGGCAGACCTTTTCTCTCTCTATCATGCTGGAAAGCTCGCTACCTTATGAAATGGTACTTTCTCTACTTCGCGATATGTTTACTGGGTCTAGATTACCTGGCCTTCCGCTATTTGATAAATCCAATAGAGAATAAAATTCCCGTAAATCCAGGAAAAACCTTGGTGGTTCCAAAGGGACTTTCACTTGATTTTGTTAATAATGTGGGAAGTATCGTTACTAATCGCGGGAATCATTTTACTCATTTTAAGAAAGAAAAGTCGCCAGGAAGCATTAGAATAGGTGTTTTTGGAGGATCTTTTATTTGGGGGGATCAAGTAAAAGATGGAGAAGATTTTCCGGCACTTCTTCAAAAGATGCTTCACGCTGAAGGATTTGGTCATGTCGAAGTTCTTAATTTTGGCAATCCAGGATACGAATTTCACCAAACTTATATGACCTGGGATAGCTACGGTCGGCATTATGATTTAGACATGGTTTTAATGGGGCCAGAGATTTTTAATTTTTTTAAAATGCATACTTTTAATTTTTCTTACCAGCAACCAGAGTTTTTATTTGCTCGCTATGTATTGTCTAAGAAAGGTATAAAATTAATTCAAGTCAAAGGAAGGTCCATTAAAGAGAGAATGAGCGGTTATTTTAGCTTTATTCCCTCTTTCGATTACCTACGCTACGACTATAATTCACCGTTTTTTATAAAGGCGCTTATTGGGCATGAAAGGCAGTTAAAGAATCCATTTTATTACTACACTAAAGGCTGGATTAGTGAAAAAAAAGAAATTTATAAGATCATGTTAGAAGAGTGGCATTCTTCAGGTATTCCCATTGGCTATTTAGACTCTGAGGATCGACTTGGTCGTATTAGCAAAAGCATCGCTTCCAAAGTATCAAGTGGAGTCTATCAGGCCTTAGATAGGTTTCCTTATTTTCACAAACAACATCATACTTTTGCTGGTAATCAAGTGATGGCATCACTTTATTTAAGTTTACTCTTGGATAGAGAAGATATTCAAATCTTAAGTCCGACTGCTAGTACTCAACAGCAGGAAATGGAAAAAGATGAAGAGGTAGTTCAATTTAAAAAGGGGACTTCACTCTTCTTGGATGAAGTGAACTTAGGAAAATTAGTAGAACTACTTCCTGTGCAAGAATCGCTAGCTACAAATTTTCTACTCTCGATTAGGGCCAGGGATGAGAGTACCTTTTTAGACAATATTTTCGTTCAGTTAGATAAAAACCCACACAAGGCACTCTATTCGGTTAGCAATGGAGATAAGAAAAAATTGCTCAATCCAAAAAGCATAAATTCCACAAATTCAGTGTTTTACTCGGCTGGTGAAGTCGATATAGTTTGGAATCCAAGTGAAGAGGATGATGGAGTAAAACTTTTCTGGGGAGATATAGAAATCGGGAGTGGTAATTATAGCAATGGAACTTTTTTCTTAGTAAGCCTAAAAAGACCAGCTCTAAAATTGGAGGTGGTTAAAAATCTCGATTTATTGAAATATACAGATAATAAAGCCAGTGGGATTCTATACTTAGGAGATACTAAAAATAAAAGAGAGATTGGACGCTGGAGTAAGAAAAAATTAAAAATTGAGAAATGGAATCGTCTAGAAAACTTTACTATCTTGCGGAAAAAGAATGATTAGAAATACCTCTATTTTATTTTTGGGAATTATTTTTGGTGTGCTCTTAACTGAAGGGATTCTTAGGGCGAACTATTCTCGATTGAAAAATTATAATACTGAGATGTGGCGCTATGCAAATGAGCTAAAGCTATTAGTACCAGATTCAGGTATAGGGCATATTCACAAAAGTAATGCTGCCGCTAACTTATATGATGTTAAAATCGAAACTAATAATTTAGGTTTTCGAGGTCCCCTCGACTTCAATCCCACTGACACTTCTAGAAGGAAAATTTTAATTATTGGAGACTCAATTGGAATGGGCTGGGGAGTTCCCTACCAGGATAGCTTTGCAGGGCTTATTCAAAAAAAATATACTGGCTCTTTCGATGTTTGGAATACGAGTGTTGGCAATTACAGTATTCATAATCAGATCGGAGTTCTTAAAAAATGGGAGGGCGTCAAATTTGATTTGGTAATACAGCTGTATTACATCAATGACGCTGAAGTTATTGAATATCCTAATAGAGTTTCACACTTTTTTCAAAGTAACTTCCTGCTCTATAGCTTTCTGGCAGATAGCTTGATCAAGATATTGCATTCTGACAAAGGTAATTATCGCAAATTCTATAAAGAGACCTATCTTTCTAAGAATATATTTTTTGAGAGCTTTAATGGAATTTTGTCCTGGTCGGAAGTACGAAAAATTCCACACCTCTTTATCAATATTCCTGAAATGCACCAGTTCAAGCAGTACCCGTTTCCTAAGATTCACAATTTAATTGAGAAGGGTGTTCAGCATTACCCCCATATTACTTACCTTGATCTTCTTCCAATGCTAAGAGATCATAATCCAGAGGGGCTATGGGTTAGCAAGGAAGACCAGCACCCAAATATCAAAGCAAATAAATTGTTTTTTGATTCCGCTAGACCCTATTTGGAAAAACTACTAAATCATGAAAAAAGAAACTAAGAAGAAATTATTTTTATTCCTACTTCCACCAGTCGTCTTCATTATTGCGATTCTTTGCCTGATACTCTTATCGGAAGATAAGGGAGGGGCACCTTTTATATATTCGCTATTTTAAAATGGGGAGAATTTTAGGCCCTTATCGACATAAAACTCATGGCGAGTTCTATTCCAGGTCTTCATCACATTTCCATTTGAAGAATCTATTAAGGCGTTATAGCTGTATTGATTTCCGTTCGGCATAAGATAGGTGACTAGAACTTCCTCAGCATATCTTGCTTTTTTATTCTTCAACAATATTAAAGAACTACCTTTTTTGATGAAAAGCTTTGTATCTTTCGGTTGAAAACGCAGCAGGTTTTCTCCCGCAAGGTGTTCCCAGTCGTTATTAATATCATTCATGAAGCTAATTTCGATTTCCGTCGAGGTATAATCAAAGGCCTTAGGCCCTGACAGCCTTCTTCCATCTCGTATCGGATAGATTCTGGTATCCACGGGAGGCTTACTTCTTCGATCTACCTTGATGTCACTTAGCTCTTTCTTTGTTGAGGTATAAGAGGCAATATCGCGCTTGGCCTTTTTATGAAAAGTTTTCCATTCTTTTGGACCTTTTTTAACGACTTCCTCTTGATCTTTGTTTGATTGCAAACCCTGGTAGGCCTTGAATACAAAGAGCGCGATTAGAAAAGAAAAAAATGTAAATGATACTTTCTTGAGCATAGTAATTGCGTCCTAGTCGATAACGGTAAATTGAAAGTTTATAATACTGTAGGGTTTAGCACCGCTGAATTCAAAGTCTGAATAGTCATCACCATTAAAAGCGGCATCATTCCAGCAGTCATCACAGTTGGTGTAACGTGCCCGAAAACGACAGTTAAAAGTAGTTCCAGGGGGTGTCCATGGACTGACCTCAAAGAATATTAAGTTTGAAAGACTGAATTGGAAGTCAGCATTTTTTTCTTTTAATGAATTAAAATAGGTCTGCTTGGGCTTGATCAGACTGTGGAAAGAGTTATCAGCACCGGCAAGAATACGGATAAAGCAATCGCTGGTTTTTCCTGAGCCACTTAAGCAATTTGAACTATCGAGTGCCGTATTGGTCATCAACACCGATTGATCTGCCCATTGTGTGGCATTGGCCGTGGCAACCTGAACAAAGCATACTGGCGCTAGAGTCTCTGCCGCTTCTCCACCGTTACTGCGAGTGGTATAATTACAGCCACCAGGTACTCCTTCTCCAGTTGTTAACTGTGCCGCCCCTTCTGAGATCAACGGGAAGTTATCGGAAAAGGTATTACAAGGGGCCTTTTCTTTAAAATGGTCCCAGTCATTTCCCAGCACCTGAATTCCCGCCATAACTGAATTGGAATCATTATAAAGGTTAAGTGAAACTCCAACTAGCTCACCGGGGCTAATACGAGCATTGCCATTATTGAAAGGAAGGTCAGATTGGATTTGGTTAGAAATGCTGCTTACTTGCCCAGTTGATTGTAGGGATTGTAGCGCTCCGATCATATCGGATCTTTTATCGATAACAAAAGCTTTGGTGGCATTTTGAGTAGGGTCTAATTTTAATAGGTCTTTAGGAATTAAAACTGTTCTTACCCTATTTGTAGCAGTCACTGGAGTACTGGTTGCAGCGTGACCCTGTCCCTCGGCGCCGCCATCTTCATTATAATTTTTAAATAAGAGCAGACCATAGCTGTCGAGTAGCTTTTCGATCCGGTCGCGGGGATAGGAGCCGCCGTTGCAGTTATTAACTTGGCTGAACATCCTTAAAGTGTACTTGGCCATACCTTGGGCCCAGCGTCTGAAATTGATTGGAGTTACCGCTCGAATCCATAATTCAGCGTTGGCCTGGTCAAGATTTACATGGCCTGATAAATTGTCATTTCCAGTAGCTGAGATGTCTCCCATTTCCGCCATATTTTCAATATAGATCGCCATTACATTTTTTATTGCAGTGGCCTTTGTCATAGAGCATTGGGTCTCTAGGTCCTCTGTTAAGGCCACCATATAATGAGAGATAATTTGGCCTGCAAAGTGAACATCTTCAATTTCAATGGTGGCATTATTTGGGTCGTATAAAAGATAGGTAGGGTAGGACAGTCTCGAATCTTCGGCCACTGCAAGTCCTGGAGCGTGAAGTGGGTCGTCCTCTCTCAGAGGTCGGCTTAGGTTTAAAAAGCGTCCAAGCGCCCATTCAGCGAAGTGTGGTCGGCTATTCATCATATAGCTAAAATAGTCGGCGACACCTTCACCAATAGATCCCGCCTCATCATAGAAGAGGTAGCCGAGATTACTTCGGGTACTGTAAGTAGCGTTGACTTCATTTCGCAAGTTCATTGCCAGGTCGGTCATGGTATGGCCGGCCTCGTGAAAGATAACAGTAGGGTCTTGAGAGAAAAGTACTGAAGGAAGAGCGCTTAGGTGGCCAAAGCAAAGTGAAAATGTTGCTGGTGAGAAAAAGGCATTATCCGGTTGGCCACAATCGGCATAACTTAATAAAGTCTTTCCACCCCGCCAAAATCCCTTCGAAGAAAATACGGTAGAGGGGATAGCGGTGACATAATTTTGAAAAGCACCTGGATTACCTAATGTGGCGGCTTGAATTATCTGGTTATGAAAAGCACTTGCCACGGCATTTAAATGGGCGAAAGTATTGACCTCAAGGAATTGGGTTGAATTGGCATCAAAGGCCCAGGTTCCTTGATTAGCGGCGGTCAGAGAGCTGTTTTGGTCCTTGCGGGTTTCAATGCAGTTGCTGACAGTTTGACCGAAGACGGTACAGTCACTGACTAAGAATTGATTATTGGTGATAAAGTCCTGCTGAGAGGTTATCAGAAGGCTTAAATTAGCGCCTGCTTCTAATCCAGTATCTCCAGAAAGAATAATTGGGTTATCTTTTAAGATGCGGCCATGGCCTTCGCTTACAGAAGAGGGAGAGTTGACGATACCACCGCTACCGCTGCGAGTACTCTTGGCGGTTCCGCCCCCGAGACAGCTACTAAGGCCAATCGCAGACAAAAGTATAAGGATAGTTATAACTCCACGGCCCATGGGGTTGCCGCTTCGATTGGTCGTAGACCAATGGACGTGTGGGGTTAAATGTCTCTCTCTAATCCGCCTTTCTCCTGTTGTGCAAAAGCGATTAATATTCTCTTCTTACTCTCATTATCTATTTTGCTATACCAAATGCTGAACCACAGTTGGCACCGCCACTGATGATACATTGGTCGAACCCTTGTAGCGCTCCGGCCAAGCCGCCCTTACCTTGAGCGCCTCCGTTGGTGGCGACACAGCTAACTTCTCCGCCAAAGCGTTCACCGAGCTCACTGAAGTCAGGCTTCTGACTTTGAAGCCTCATGCTGGCAATGCTTCTTCCAATGGATTTGAATCCAGAATCTTTCTTAAATTTTTCTTCGTTTTTTGTGACAGAGGACTCAAATTCAGCTGCCGTTTCGCTGTCGTTCAAAGCTGCAGCAACTGCCTTAGCTTTAGAGATTCCACAAATACCATCCTTTACTTCTCCTGCAGCAGTCTTAACCTTGTCATACCATTTAGAGGCATCTCCAAGGCTCGTTTCGGCACTGGTTAAAGTAGAGCTTTTGTTCGCTAATAAGTCAGCTTTGCTATTAAGGTTTAAAGATCCATTTGCAAGGTTCGTTTTCCCTTGAACACTTAAGTAAGGACGAACGAGGTCAGCCATTCTTGTTTTAGCATCAGCTTTAATTTTAGATTCGGTGGGAGCTCCATTGGCTCCGCCCTTATCGAGATTAATATATTTCCTCATAGTACTGGCGAGGGCACTGTCTTCAAGGCCTTCTAGTTTAGAGTTTCCTTTAGCTAATGCTTTCAATTTAGTTCTCAAGTTGGCAGTAGTTTTTACTGAGCTGTCATTGAGTAGTGCCATGATCGCCGATTTCTTGCTGGCGTAGGCCTTAGGGAAATTGGAGTTAATTTGTTTCTTAACCTTGGCCATGATTTCTTCTTTGTCAGCACCGTCTTCACACATGTTTTCGATGTCGAGAGTAGGGGCTCCAGAGTCTTCTTCTTTGCCTTCGTCCTTTTCACTTTGTGAAGAGGCACAGAGGCGTTTGTAGTCTGAAATATAGGCCTGAGATTCTTCGCTTAAGAAAGAGGCCACTTCGACTGAGTCGGAGTACAGGTCTTCCGCTTTATCACAACCAGCGGTTGGGTTTTCTGCCACTTGATTGAAGCGGGCACAGAATTTTGAAGCCTCGCCTTTCTTTTCGTTGAAGTCGGCCAGCTGTTGTTGATTTTGCTGTTGAACTTGCTGACGGAAAGCGGCAGCGGCACCAGCACAATCTTGTTTGAGTCTGGCAAATTTATTGCGGTTCTCGTTCATTTGAGCCGCAAGACCTGACATGTATTCGCCAATGGTCGAGTCAATATTTTGCGCCTGTTGGTCAACCATCGCCATAAGTTTTTCAAGCTTCTTAGGCATATCGTTGGCAAATTTTTCAATACCATCGCATCCACCACGAACATCTCCACCAAACTTAGGACAGAATTGCTCACTTGGAAGGTCGACAAAGAGATCTTTTGGAATTTCGAAATCAGCTCCAGGGAAGATACTTCTTAGAAAGGCCACGTCTTGACCAACTTGTTGTTTCATTTGGCCAAGAAAAGCTTCTTGAGCGCTAACAAAACCCGCAACGTTGGCATTGTATTGCCGGCGAACAGTTTCAAGTTGTCTCTTCTTGGTTGTCACTACTGCGTCGATTTGTGCAAAACAAGCTTGCATATTGGCGGCACAAGTATTGGCATGTTTAAAACAGAATTTAGGATTACTTGGGGCCAAAAAGCCTTTAGTACACTGGCCATCGGCGTCTTGGAAGTCAGAGCCATTACAGTTCTTAACTTCGTCATTTATTGAGTTAATAAGGTTAGCTGCAAAATTAGATTCGAGTCCTCGCAATTCGTTAAGGTAACGTTTGGCGCGGTCAACTCTTCTTTTCATGGAAGCCTTTTGTTGACTACCAAAGGTTTCATCTTGTTCAAAGGCCTGCTCACAAGCATTGATATTGGAGCGGAAAACCTGAAATGGAGTCAGGTCTTCTTTCTTACCGTTGTCAAAGTTTTTAGTTTCGAGAACAACATCAGGGTGCTGCTTGGCCAGTCTTTCAAGTTGGACTAGCTTATCTTGGATAGGAGCATCTAATGCCATAATATTATTATATTGAGTAAGGTAAACGTCCATAGTGTTACCACCACTGACACCAACCTGACGTAGGCCTTTAAGAACCTGAGCAGGAGTTACTCCAAAGTTGGTTTGTCCGTTTCCAGTGACACAGTCGGAAACAAATTCTTTGCGAAGGTGAGTACCAGCTTCGGCGATGAAGTCTTTTATATCGGTTTTGAAGTTGGTGTCCATGTTTGTAAAGCGATCTCCCATCCCGGGAACTTCGCGGTTAAGGTTTTCTTTAATACGCTTACGGGCGATATTTAATTTCTCGGCTTCTTTTTGAACGACTGATTGAATCGCTGGATTGACGTTGGCACCTTTAGAGTCGCGAAGTGAAGTAAAACCTTGCAGGCTATCATCGATACCTCTGGTTCTGATCTCTTTTGCGATGCCTTGAACTTTGCGGTCTAAGTCTTTTTCAATACGACCTTTATTACCTAGGTATTGAGCACCTGAATGATTGAACTCTTCGTACTTGTCGCGAATTGAAGACAAGCCACCAGCTTTTCCAAGTTGATTGAGAGGAGCGGGACCACCAAGCATTGAACGGCATTGTGGTTGTAAAAATTTTGCAAAAGTATTGGAATCGTTTCGGTTGTCTCGTCCACCGGCCCTTTGCTTATTACCAAAGAGGTCGCCTGCAAGGTCAGTCATATTTTCTTGCAGGGGACGATTGTTTTCTTTAAAGAGTTGATTTTGTTTCTTGATATTATTAATGATGTTCTGTAGTCCATTCATTCTGTCTTTCATTGAAGACATCATATTTTTACGGGCGTCTTCTAGACATTGCATTCCAACTGGAACGCGAGAGCTTGATCCCTTGGTTAGAAGCTGCTTATAAAAGTCGTCTTGCATAATTCCAAGTGAGACCATCATCTCGGCCTGTTGTAATTGATTGACGTCCTGAACACCTTGCTTACAGACCATCGCCATTCCTTCTGGAAAAGAAGGACCGGCAGGTGCGACCTGACAGAAAGGAAAGAACTTGGCCGGAACCGGACGGGGTGCGGCTGCTTGTAGTGCTGCAGCTGATTGCGCCTGAGAGCTTCTTTGGCGATTGGCCTGGAGGGCCATATTTCCGACTGTTCCGATAACTGAGCCTATTTGATCAACCCAATGTTGTTGGGCCATAGCATAGGCGGGAGTCGGAATTTGCAGAAAACCTAGAATGATTAACTGAATCATTCCAAATCTTAGCCATTTTTGAAAGCCTGAGAATCTGCTGTTTTTTGCTGGCTTCATGTTCAACCCTCGTTTTAGAGACCACTACCCCTATTTTTTCGGCATTTTGAGGTCTTTTCATTATGAATATTTAACTGCTTCCATTTTATTACCTGACTGGATTAATCCCTAATCCAAAGCGCTGTTGCCCGAATTCCTTGGCAATTTTGGGGAATAAGGTAGAATAATAGATGTAAAAACAAGGACTTTTCCCATCGGATGGGCTTTCCGGCCCTTTGGGCCTAGTGCCAGAAATATGTGGAATAGCGATAACTGAGTCCCTAAGTGGTTGAAATATGGTAAAGGTAGTCAGAGCAATAAGTAACCCAGGAGCCCGTATTCACATGCGTATGATGGCCTTTCTGGGGGATTTTGCCATGGGCTACACCGCTTTCTACTACCTCTACTCCTTTGATTACTTCTCCAAGCTCTACCTCCAGTTGAGCTCTTATTTGGCCCGTGAAGGGCTTGTAGAGGAGCTGGCCTGGATCAATTCTCACTACCTCGCCACCGCGGTATTGGTCTTTCTGCTGACATTGGTGCTTCGTTTCTATGCCACCCTTTTTCTTGGGGTTAGCTTTGGCCAGGGTGTGCTCGGTATCCGCGGTACTGGTGGCTTTCTTTGGAAGAGAATTGGCGGAGGGGCGCGGGTAGTGCTGGAAGTGCTCTTAGGCCCGGCGTTGATATTTAACCTGCCGGTCTTCTTTGGCAAGCGCTCTTTAAAAGAACTGCTGACGTCAACCGTCTTGGTGGAGAAGCCGACTTTAATCTCGGCATCGCTTCCTTTTATACTGATACCTCTCTGTGTTTTAGGGGCCTTCTTTGCCCCGCTGTTACAGAATTTAACGCTGATTGATGGTATCTCGGTTTCCTTCTCTCAAAAAATTCAAGAACGCCTCGACAATAGAAGTGATTTTAAAAGTTTTGAGACCTATTCCTCGAACCGATTTAAAATGTCGTCTTTAAGTTCTTTAAATAAAGGACGATTTATTTTATTGCCAAGCTTTGAAGTGACTAAGGTAGGGAATAAACGCAAGATTACTCCCTATATTCAGATTTACGACAAGAAAAATCAAACCGATGGCATTTTAAAGATTACCAAAAAATTTAATTTATTAAGGCTGCTAGAGATTGGAAGGGTAGGCAACCCTCTCTTTGTAAAACGCTATCCCGAACTTGACCTAATCTTGGCCCAGGACCGGAAAAAATTTGGTAGGAAGAAATACCATCAGGACCTTAAGAGAACTCCCTTGATTAATCCTCTGGGGCAAGAGGAAATAGAAAGTTTCATTCAGTCGAGTTTTGAATTAAGTCTTTCCCATCTCTTTGGGCATATTTTAAATAATGGACCTTTTCTAAGAGGTTATGTCCAAGTTCGAAATAAAATGATGGAATTGATAGACTTAGGAAGTACTCCTGAAGTCGACATGGTTAATCTAGGTAGCCATCGCTTTCTTCGCTTAAAGCAGTCTTTTGAAGACCCACTTCCTGATACTAAAGGGCAGGTTGAAAGTCTCATTCCCCTTGGCACCAACAATTCTATGGTTTTTCAGTTCTCCTGGAAAAAAAATATTCAGGCGGCGTTGGCCCGCAAGGCCTTTCGTTCGACCTTTTTAGGTAATTCTCATTGGTTTTTTGATTATTATGGAATATTTGAATTTCCAAAATCTGAGTTAGAAATGAATCCCTTGCATATCTTAGACTATTTTACCAAGCAGGATTTAAATCCGCAGCAACGTGAGCTGTTAGAGGAATACATTTACCGTTATTACTATAATATCTGCCGTTATGGGCTGATCTCTAAGGACTTAGGACTTCAAGAGTTACTATTGGCCAACTTAAATAGATACTTACTTGTAGCGAGAGTAAATAATTCATTAAAAAGAAACTATTACAGCGATAAATTTTTAAGTTTAATAAAAGAATTGAAAAAAAATATGCTTAGAAATAATAAGGACTATTACAATTATTAATTATGGAAGCTAGTTACACTATCATTTATGGACTTGTTCAAGGGGTGACAGAGTTTTTACCTGTTAGCAGCAGTGGTCACCTTGCACTGATTCCTCATTTTCTAAAAATATCAGATCCCGGAGTCGCCTTTGATTTGGCGATGCATTTAGGTACCGCCCTCTCTATTTGTTGTTACTTTTACAAAGAAATCAAGGAACTGCTTTGGCAAACATTTAATATTTTTCAATTGAAGTATAAGGAGTTCCCTTACGCTCTCAATATGATGGTGGCAACGCTGACAACTTTTCTCGTTGCTTTGGGTATAAAAGGAATTGCAGAAGTTTATGGGCGCGGCCCGAAAATGATTGCCGCCAATTTAATTGTTTTTGGTGTTCTGATGTTCATCGCCGATTATAGGGGAAGTAAGGGCGTAACCAATACGATGTACCAGAAATTCCAATGGAAGAAATCTTTTTTAATAGGATTTTTTCAAGCTTTAGCAATTTTTCCTGGGGTGAGTCGCTCTGGTTCTACTTTGACAATATCTCGCTTTATCGGCATGTCTCGTGAAGAAGCCACGCGATTTTCTTTTCTCTTATCGTTGCCAGTTATTTTTGGAGGTATGATTTTTAAAGGAAGAGAGTTATTTGAAAATCCTAGTGTCGATTGGTCAGCGATAAGTATTGGTTTGACTGTTTCATTCTTGACCGGGCTTTTAACTATTCATTATTTTTTGAAATTCATTAAGAAAATGGGACTGGGACTATTTTCAATTTATCGAATTTTGTTTGCGCTTTTTCTTCTTTCTTATTTTTAAGATTAGTTACATTGAATGACTGTTAGCTCATCTGAGTCTTGCGCAATCGAAGAGGGGACGCAGTAAACGTCATCATTCCAGCGTAGGCCTGCATCATAAAGGTCGGCTAAACCATTGCCATTGGTGGCTTGATTATTACCATCTATAAATCTACGTGTGTTCTTATCGCTACCTTCGTGAGCTGGAACTTTTAGATTCGACAGTGAGACTCCTCTAGCAATAACTCCCGAGGCACAGACGTCCAGGGTACAGGCCAGTTGTTCTACGACACTTTGGCTTTTAATGAAGCCTGTCTGGGTGTCAATTAGACCTAATGCAAGGTTCTTAGCGTGGGAAGAGACTAAGCGGTTGAAAAATACCGAGACATTACTAAAGTCTTTAAGAGCACACTTATTATTATTTCCATTGATAAAGCCAGTACAACACTCAACAGCGTCAGCGTCAGCCGGCATTACTGTTCCGGCAGGTTGGCAACAGGTGTATTGATCTGGCGAGAATATTTTCTTTAGGCCAGGTGCAAAGTTACTCATGTCATCGGCGGAATACATTCTATTTCCAGTTGCATCGTCGAGGTACTCTGTGTTTACCGGGTTGGTGGTGGCACTCACAATATTGGGAATAATATCTCCCCCAGGAGGTAGGTTTTGAAATCCGGGATCTGTTTGGCAGAGTAGCTCTGTAAACTCTGCTGATTTAACAGCGACTTGTGGAATACCAGCTAACTCCGTGGTGTTAAGCCAATCAAAAATTCGAGAGGCCTCATTGGACGGGATAGAGCGGGCCAGGCAGCCTGGATCGTCAGGCTCTTCAGTATGGTCGCAATTAAAGCCAGGAGCACTACCGCAGTTGGCACCGGCAGTACATTGTAGCCAGTTAACACAGCGGAACGATTCTTTTGGAATACTTTGCTCGCGGCCGGCTTCCCAGCGGTGACCGCCACCATTATCGTCTTTATCAAAATTTCTAATCCAGTGACCACTGCAACAGGTTCTCTCGAGGGTGGTTGAAAGGTTTCGCCATTGGTTTACCAGTTTTGTTGTATTCATACAGCCTGGAGTAAGACAGGCATCTGATGGAGCCGACTGCAGGGCGGGAAAGGTAGAGGAAGCGGATAACATCAGGTCGTGAATAGTGGACATCCGAGTATTTCTAGAAGGGGAGTTTAATGCTGAACTTCCAAAGCCCGCTATCGCTGTATTGTCTAATCCTGGTACATTGATATTATCAAATACTGGAATGGCAGGGTCTGGGGCCAGTCCGCTCTGATCTACTAAGGTTCCAATCCTGACGTCCTTTCCTTGCGGGCGGCAACACCTATTTAAGGTTAAATCGAAATCGGGAGAATCTTTAGGCTCGGCCTGACCGCAGACCAGATTTTCTTTCCAAAAATAGAGTTCGTACTTATTAAGGATCGACCAAAGAGAAGTATTTTCGGGATCAACACCGCCAAGAAGATCAGTTATCATACTTGAAGGGGCGCACTCTTGGTCAGAAAAACAAACCGAACCAGGAGTTCTTAGACAGCGATTCTCTTGCAGTATCGGTGAAGTAATCTGATTAATTTCATAGTCTTGATTGAGTGTCTTACCGGTAATGGATTCAAATATATTGAGTGAATTGGTAGATAGTGCTTGGGCCCCGGCCAGCTGTCTCAGGGTTTGATTATCCAATGGTATATTAAGGTTAAGTGGATTTAGCTTAAAGTAATTTCCAAGTGAATCAAAGACACCACAGGAGCTGTAATAAGTATTATCTACTTGACCGCTTGGTGTAATTCCAATGCCACCAACCTGATCGCCTTGGTCTGCGATACCTGGATTATTTCCATGTTGATCCCTAACTGTGGCATTACTAGGATTTCTTCCTGGAAGACAAATTGATGAGACATTATTATTACTTAAGGCCGATTGCACTTCGGCATCAATTTTTTCAGTACCTATATAAGAAAAAGGGCGGCCAAGAATTCTAGAACCGAGACCAAAGGTATCTAATTCGTCTTCAACTACATCAGGGCTAGCATTCTGTACTACCACTGATTTTCCAAAACGTGCGATCTTGGTATTGAACTTGCCGACTGGAGCACCATCAACAAATTTCTGACAATAATTATTGGGAGCACACCAGTGAAAGGCCAGCTTGTCAGTATTATTATAACTACTAGCGATATCTTGAATTTCATAATTCTGTTTACAGGGAGCTCCTCTACCACGATAAATACAACGCTTCGAACCACCGACAGTGGCGTTAAAGAGACTATTTAAAGGTTCCAATGTTTGGACCTCTGGAACTTCTAATCCGTTAGCATCAAACGAAGGCCAAATTGTTTTGGCACTGGTTATAGACTCGCAAACATAGTCCCAACCAAGTCGAGTCACACAGTCGGCATCGACACTGCAAGTATGAAACTTCTGGCATTCAGCGCCATCACTATTGAAGTCATTTGAGACCGAAGAACCACTTGACGGGGCAGTAGAGGCATCGCTTACAACAACGGTGTAGCTACTTTCCGATGTCAGGTCGCCAAAATAGCCGTTGATAGCGATGAAGAGCTTGCTAGTTTCTGCTTTAATTCTACGTTGATTTCCAACTGAAAACCATTTTACACCATCGAAGGATCCAATAACGGAGCCATAGTCAAAGCCATACCAATCTCTCTGATAGCCATTGGCGAAAAGAAAATGCTGTGACTTTAAACGTTTCAGCCGCTGCAATTGGCGGTCAGAATTGGTATCGTGTGTCCAAGGAATCATGGTTGCAGGAACCCAACAGGCCCTACCAAATAAAAGGTCGTCGCCTCGAAAAACGGGAGTACTTACTTTGTCGGTGGCCGAAACGTCAGGTTGATAGCCACCACCTTTAAAAAGAAAATTTTGTGGAAATATTTTTGAAAGATTGGAGTAATAGTCTGTTCCACAAAAAAAGCAAGTGGCAAAACTTCCAGTATCTACAAAAATATCGTAGGACTTTCCTTTGACAACATTAACTTCTTTTGCAGGTTTGGGACTTCCTCCTAATTGATTGATAGAGCCATATATCTCATTGAAGCCTATAAATTGAGAGACGTTATTTGGCTTGAGGAGATTATTATTTTCATACTTAAACTCGGTGCCTTCTTGGACAGGGGTATCAAATTTTACTTCAGCATGATAAACCCCTCCGGAGTCATAATAACGATGAGGCACTGTTTTAGAACTAAGAAAAACTGTTTGTTGTAGCGGAGGAGTCGGGATAACTGGTGGAGGGTAGATGCACTTGTAGTCGACCACGACGCCTTTAGTATCTTTGACTTCTTCCAACGAACAATTAGGCTCTTGGCATTCGCAGATATCTTGAATTCTCTCGAGAGAGATTTGCTTTTGACCAAGGACATCGAAGGCCGAAGTATCGACGAAATATGTTATTTTAATATTTTGAGTATCAAAAACTTGTAGGTTAGTGCCGACAAACTGTATTGTCGAAGGCGTGGCGATAACCAGCTGCCAATTAGTTCCAATTAATTTTGGATTGCCGTCGACTTCAACTTTTATTGTTTTATTTGTATCGGTATAAAATGGCAGGATAAAATTATTTGATGCGGGAAAGTGGTCATCAACTCTTCCAAGATTCTGCCCTTGGACATAAAATTTCTCACAGCGTGCTACATTTGTACTGACCTTTTCGCAGGTGCCATCAACTTTGTATCTAATTTTCATGGTCGAAGTACTGGCCGAAAGTGGGACCTGGTAATTATTAAATTGAACAGAGTTTGTATCGCTGAAGTTATCATTTCCAGGACCAAAGAAAATTCCTGGCTTAGCAAAAGTTCCTGCTGAAAATAGAACTTCACTAGCATAGATAACCCGGTCAATACTATGAGTAGGTAGCCCGGTAGTGCCTGTATATATAAAATTAAAGTTGAGATCGTCAGGTCCTGTAACCAGAGTCGAAGTGGTGGTGGCATTTTCGTGAGTAATCGTACAAAGCGCCATCTCGCCTTCTTGAGTGTTGGTGCAATTAAACAATTCAGTAAGTTCAACTAGTCGCGCTTGGAGTTCGTCATTTGGATCCGGAAGTGGTGTAGGAGTGGGATCAGGCACCACTTCAACTCCACAGATATGGAAAAAGTTAGGATAGTTTACAATATTGGAAGGGTTCACAAGGATGTCTTGCTGTGCCTGGAGAAAATCATTGCCAGAAGTATCAACTCCCGACTTCACTTGCTTATCATTCACACATTGACCAATCGAGCAGCAGTCAAAACCTTTTGAATTACATTCAGAAGACGAAGTACATTGAAGTCCAACAGGGATACCACTTGTGGCATTGTTGGAGAGCCGAATTGTCAGCGCTCCTGTGTTAACCGATGAAATAGAAAATCCAGCAAAAGACCTAATCTGAATTGGAGTACTGGTTAGTAATGAGCTTGTACAGCTGGGACAGAGAGTCGGCAGGGAGTAAGCAATAGTTCTTCCTGGGAAGGCAGCATTTAGTGCGGCCGTCAGTCCTGCTGTTTGACAGAAGTTTCTATTTTGACTTTCGTTAGCAGGGAAAAATTGGAAATAATATTCCTGGGTGTTGGTGGTAAAGTTAAAAAAGAATCCTGGCATACCGGCAGTAACAAGAATTTGATTATCGATACTGCTCGCGAATTCGGCCACTAGGCAGTGGGGAGTGGAGGTGTTGCCATTTTTGACAAAAGTATCGACTTCTTGTCCTCTGAGATAAAAACTGTCTTGTGAATCTATCGCCAGGTTAAAGGCACCAGTTGTTTGAGTATTTCCACTCTGTAAAAAATTGAGGCTATTGTTAAAAGAGGGAACATCCGGAGTACCCCCATTGCTTTGGGTGGCCTCGGTGCTCTTCTTTTTCTTGCGGGAACCTTTTGGAGACTCAACACAACCAGTGAACAGAAGGGCGAATAGCCCCAAAATCGCCATTGTCCTGGCGCCAATTACTGGTGAATTGAAAAATCGTTGAATCACTCTCTATACTCCCTCTAATTTTTCGGCTTAATAAGTTCCATTCTTTAAGCCTTTAGAGCTATCATACGAGGCTTGCCGCCTATACTTGAGTGATGTTTGTAAGTGTCCGAAAATAAAGGCATTTGGAATTGTCTAGGGATCTTCAAAAGGGCCCAATCGCTGACTATTTTGGGCGGTATTGTGAAGGAATATTCAAGGGTTTAAAGCAAAATTTAGTATATTGGCCTAAATGACCGATAATAGGACTTATGAAACTTCTAGTTTTACAGCTTTTTCTCTGGTCTTCAATCGTCACCTCGGCTTTGGGCCAAGATAATCAACCGCTAAAGAATGGCGGATTGGGCATGAATATCAATAAAGACGAGCTAGAAATGATGCTCAAAAAAATGCAAAAAGAGGGGAAAATTAGTCAAAAGGATCTCGAAAAGGCCAGCGGAGCGCTCCAGGATTTTGACCAAAAAGACATCGACGAGTTACAAAAAAAGGCCATGAAAGGGCAGCATAAAAAGCAGCGTCAAGGACCTTCTTACAGCAACCAAAATACATCAACTGACCAGAAAAGAGCTCAGCGAAAGATCAAGAAAATGGAAAAACGCCTCAAAGAAATTCGAGCAGGAAAAGGTGAGATGGAAATGCCTTCACTGGATCAGATCATGGAAGAATTAAAAGAAAGCAATCCCTAGCTCAGGGCCTCAAGCAATTTAAAGAGACCAAATTCACTAAAACGATTTTTTAACTTGAGACGGTCGCCTCGATAGTTGATTAGTTTTGAATAAGTTTGATTAGGACCACTAAGAGCAAAGGCCAGCGTCCCAACAGGCTTTTCATCGCTACCACCACCGGGCCCTGCGATACCACTAAAGGCGATTGCAAAGTCGCAGTCTAGTTTTTCCCGCGCCCCAATTGCCATTTCTTCAACTGTCTCGGTGCTTACGGCGCCATGATCAAGTAGGGTTTTCTCTTTTACGCCCAGTAATTTTTCTTTGGCCTGATTGGAGTAAGTCACAAGGCTTCCCATAAAAACGGCAGAAGAACCTGGGATGTCAGTAAGTCGAGAAGCGCTAAGCCCTCCGGTGCAGGACTCGGCCATCCCAATGGATAGCCCCTTCTCGCAAGCTTTTTTAATAATTAGTTCAGGCAGACTTAGACTACCGTATTGCCATACGTACTCGCTAAGTTCTGTTGAATTGATCAACTCCACAATTTGATCTCTCTTCTCTTCGTCGAGGTCAGCAGCGCGCACTATAATATTAATACCTAGGACTTGGGGTAGCGAAGATACTTTTCCAAAAGCTGAAAGGTCTTTCCAGAGATTGGGGCAAAGCTCCCCAAAAATTTTTTCTTCTGGTATAAAACGAGTGCAAATGACCAGCTCTTGCATTCTTTTAAGTTGCTTTGGAAATTCTTTTTTAAGGATCGGAAGAAATACACTATCCACCATTTCTTCAAATTCCCAGGGAACACCGGGGGCGGCCAAGAGCATTGAGTTCTCATTGCAGTAGACCAATCCGGGGGCAAGGCCCTTGGGGTTAGTGACTGCGTTAAAATTTTCAGGGACCATATGGTAGCTATTTAATACAGGTGTCCATTCCTTTCCATAGCGCAAGTAATTTTCCTTGGCCATCTCAGCTCCCTGACTACTCTCAAGTATTTTATTTGAAGTGGCATCGGCCAGGGCCTGCTTAGTGACATCATCTAGGGTCGGTCCGAGCCCACCGGAAATGAAAATGACACGATATTTTGCAAGGCAGTCTTTAAAGAGTTTGCTTAAGTCGGCCAGGTTGTCTGAAACCACTAAAATTTCGCTCAACCCGAGACCAACTTCTTTTAAGCGTCTGGCCAGCCAATATCCATTGCTGTCGCGGGTCCTTCCCTCAAGAATCTCGTCTCCAATAATAATCAGGGCAGTTGATAGGCTCATTTCCTTCGCTCCTTAGCTTTAAGTATGATAAAAAGAAATACACATTATGGGAATAAAACAGCAATTAAATTTACCTTATAATGAAGACCTGCAAGTCTCCTTGAGGACTCAGCATCCAGATATGCTGGACTTTCGAATTTTGTCGCAGTCTTTAGATGCCAGAGGGGCCAATAAAGGTCGCCCTCCCAAGTACCAATACAACGTAGAAATTATTAAGGCCGGAGAAGTATTTGAGCCCAATAGGGAAGTGCTGCCTCAAATACAAGGACCCAAAGAGATGCCTCTTATTGTTGGTGCCGGGCCGGCGGGGCTTTTCTGTGCCCTGCGCTTGGCCGACCATGGAGTCCCTTGCCATTTAATTGAGCGGGGGGATCGCGCCAATAAACGTATGATCCAAATTGGAAAGTATTGGCGACAAGGTCTTTTAAATTTGGACAGCAATGTTTGTTTTGGAGAAGGCGGAGCGGGGCTTTTCAGTGACGGAAAACTAATTACTAGAGTAAAGTCTCCTTTTGTACAGTATGTGCTGAATCGTTTAGTCGATTTTGGTGCCCCAAAAGAAACCGCTTATCTATCCAACCCGCATCTCGGTTCCAATCGAATCCGCCAGCTAATATCAAAAGTCAGTGACTATCTAGAAGAGAAGGGCTGTATCTTAGAGTACAACACTAGAATGGTAAGCTTACTAAGAGAAGAGTCAGATCCCCAAAAGATCGTTGGTGCAGAGCTTGCTGACGGACGAAAAATTTATTCTCCCAATCTAGTGCTGGCGGTTGGGCATTCGGCCAGTGAAGTCTACCGCCATCTGGCCGACTTAAAAGTCCCTATGAAGGCCAAGGATTTTGCGATTGGGGTTAGGATGGAACATAAGCGAAAGCTCGTCGATCAAATCCAATTGGGGGAGTTTGCCAATGATCCCAACTTGGGGGCCGCGACTTATCGTCTCAGTCACGAAGACCCGACTTCCTTCAAGGGGACTTACAGTTTCTGTATGTGTCCTGGTGGACATGTCTTATCTACCGGGACAGATGTCGATGGTATTGTGATAAATGGCATGAGCAATTATTCACGAAGTTCTCCTTGGTCCAATGCCGCTTTAGTTGTTTCGGTTAAGGCAGGGGATGATTTTCCAGTGGATAGCATACTTGGCGGATTGGATTTTCAAAGAGAAGTTGAAAATCGAGCTTACAAATACTCAGCTGAACATGGAAATGGATGGCAAATTCCGGCCCAAAGAATGACTGATTTCTTAAAGAACTCAAAGGGAAAAGCTGAGCTTCCAAAAAGTTCAATTCCTTCAAAAACTGTCTCCGCAAATTTGCATGAGGTATTACCTGATTTTGTCAGCTCGCACCTTCACAAGGCGCTTTTAAAATTTGACCATAAGTTGCCAGGTATCATTGCTCACGAAGGACTGCTCTTGGCCCCAGAGTCGAGAACTTCCGCGCCGCTAACTATTTTACGGGATCGAGAAAGCTTAGAATCTACAATGTTTAAGGGACTTTACCCGATTGGCGAAGGCGCCGGTTATGCAGGGGGCATCACCTCGGCAGCAGTCGACGGAGTCAAGGCCGCCAATTCTCTTTTATCACCTTTCCTAGATTAATTCACCGTGTTGAATAGCGCTTAAATTGACGCTCTCCGCTCCCCAGAATGACGCAGAGAGGGTAGACTGCGCCCCTTGGAGAAGCAGTGTTATTAAAGAAAAAAGACCTCATTACTAAAGACTACGATGTAGTGGTTGTCGGTTCAGGACTGGCCGGACTAACTGCCGCCAATAAACTGGCGCGCAATGGCCGTTCGGTGCTGCTGCTTGAAAGTCATAATAAGCTCGGCGGATTTGCCACCTGGTTTAAAAGAGCAAAAGGCGATCATATTTTTGATGTTTCTCTGCACGGTTTTCCAGTTGGAATGATTAAGACCTGTCGGAAGTACTGGAGTCGGGAAATTGCAGATAAGATTATTCAGGTTAAAGATGTTCGCTTTATAAATCCCCAATATGAAATTCAAACAGATTTTACTAAAGAAGATTTTACTAAAAAATTAGTCGAAGAATTTAAAGTTTCTCAAGAATCTGTAATGGCTTTCTTTGATGCCTTAGAAACTATGAATTTCTACGATGACCAAGAAATGACAAATGGAGAACTTTTTGAAAAATTTTTTCCAAATCGCCCCGATGTCACACGTTTTTTACTTGAGCCGATAGTTTATGCCAATGGCTCTACTTTAGAAGACCCGGCCATTACTTATGGAATAGTTTTTTCAAACTTCATGAGCAAAGGTGTCTATATCTTCCAAGGGGGAACGGACCTCTTAATTGATATGATGAAAGAAGAGCTTCTTTCAAACGGTGTCGATATAAAATATCATTCATTGGTTGAAGAAATAATTATAGAGGATGGAGAAACTAAAGGAGTCGTCGTCAATGGCCAAAAAGTTGTTTCAAAATCTGTCCTCTCAAACGCCAATCTTATTTCCACCATCCTAAATATGGCCGGTGAAGAGTACTTCCCAAAAGAATATATTGAAAAGGCCAAGGCGGTAAAACTCAATACCAGTAGCTGCCAAGTATTTATGGGGATCAAAAAAGGTGAGAGTATTCCGCGGATTGGAGAGTTAGTTTTTTACTCTGACGATGCTAAATTTAGCAGCCAGCTTATTCTTTCACCCAATGTAGGAAGTCAAACATTCTCAGTTTACTATCCAGAAATAAGGCCTCAGCGCCCTGATCGCTACGCAGTAGTCTCCTCTTCAAATGCTCGCTATGAAGATTGGAAAGACTTAAGTGATGAAGAATATAAGAAACAAAAAGATTTTGTAATCGAAAGGGCGCTAGCAACCCTCGAAAAACTAATTCCTGGCGTAAGAGAGAAAATTGATTTTGTAGATTGCTCGACACCACTTACCGTTGAGAAATATACCCACCATAAAAAAGGCGCAAGCTTTGGAACAAAATTTGAAGGGCTAGACCTAAGTATGAATATGCATAAAGAAGTCAAAGGGCTTTTTCATAGTGGCTCAGTCGGAATAATCATGTCTGGCTGGCTAGGGGCCGCCAATTACGGTGTGATTCAATCTCATCAGGTTGAGACTTTTCTCGACGGAGCACAGGAGTAGTAATGAGTTTAGATACAAGTTCAAATGAGTTTGACGGTCAAAATGTCATAATTACTGGCGGCACTAGAGGTATTGGCGCGGGCATGACAAAGGCCTTTCTTAAAAAAGGCGCCAGAGTAGTTGCGACTTATGCACGCAATGATGAGGCAGCTGAAAAATTTAAAGCAGAACTGGGAGAGCTCTCTGAAAATTTAGACCTCAGAAAATTTGATGTTTCTAAAAAAGAAGAAGTTGATACCTTTTTTAGTTATTTTCAAGAAAATTATCTCAGCCTCGAAGTCCTCATAAATAATTCAGGAATTCGAAAAGATGGGCTAGTTCCAAGTATGTCTGAAGAAAACTGGGACAGTGTGCTTAATATTAATCTCAAAGGTAGCTTTCTGATGGCACAGGGAGCGACACTATTGATGATGAGAAAGCGCTACGGAAGAATAATTAATATGAGTTCGGTTGGTGGCAGCTTAGGTCTTCCCGGGCAGTCAAATTATGCGGCATCAAAGGCCGGCCAAGTGGCGATGAGTAAGTGTCTAGCAAAAGAAGTTGGTAAGCGGAATATTACTGTTAATAATATTTGTCCTGGCTTTATTGAAACCGAATTAATAGGCGACCTTCCTGAAGAGCAGGTAAAAGAGTA
>JABGVH010000074.1 GCA_018646195.1 Halobacteriovoraceae bacterium | reverse complement strand
GTTTCCGATATTACGGAAGTTAATCCTAGTGACCGCTACTTTTATCAAAACCTTTTAAGAGAAAAAATTCTTTTAAAGGGCGTGAAAGTCATCGTCTCTAATAAAGAATGTGCGTTAACTTTTCACGGTAGAAAGAAGGCCGAAGATCGAAAACTCCTCTCAAAAGGGATAACCTTACCGACTAAAAGTTTTTATCAAATAAATTCTGCCGTCTGCGAAGATTGTAGAGAATGTGTTGAGTCGACAGGTTGTCCTGGGCTAACACAAGTTTTTGATGCTTATGGTAGCAAGTTAGCAATAGACCCCCAGATTTGTGTCGGCGATAGCTATTGTACCAAATTAAAAGTCTGCCCTAGTTTTGAGAGGGTGGAAGTCTCAAATTTTCACCCAACTAAATACCAGAAGAAAAAAGATATTGAGGATCTAGTCTCATTGCCTGAACCAGTTCTTACCCATAGTTTTGAAAGCATCCTTTCAGGTAATGACCTGCGAGTTGTGGTAACTGGAGTCGGTGGTTCAGGTGTGACCACCATTTCACGAATATTGGCCAAGGCAGCAGTCGAGATGGATGGTCGGACTGATTTAGATTTTAAGTTTGTGGACCAAAAAGGCCTGGCCCAACGAAATGGAAATGTTACTGCCCATCTGGCCATTTATAAAAAAGGTAAATCATACGGCGCTGTGACTCCTAAAGGAACGGCATCGCTCTTATTATCCCCTGATATCTTAGATGCTGCCCTTCAATTAGACTTTTTAGCGATTGATGGACTTGGAATATTTGATCGCAGTTTTCAAATTCCCCTCTCAATATTACTGGATAAAGGAGAGGAGAAAGAACCTCTAAGAGAAAATGAACTGGAGACTGAACTTGTCAAAAAACTTGGTGAGAAAGTAGTATTTGGTTCATTTAAAGATATAGCTCATCACCATCTTGGGCGTTCGGTTTATGCTTCGGCGATGATTCTAGGGGCGGCATATCAGTCAGGAAGACTGCCATTTAGCCTAGACAGTTTAAAAAATGCCTTTGAAACAACCATGCGTGGTGATGAAATTGAAACTAATTGGCGAGCTTTTAGGCTAGGAAGAGAGCTATTTCACAACCCTCAAAAAGAATTGGTAGGAGAGAAAACTCAATCTGAAAATACTGGTCTTTACCTAAAGAGTCTAAAAGAAAGCTACCTCTTTTCAGGGAGCTCGAGAAAAGGAATTAGTTCTTTTAACTTGGCCTTCGAAAAATTGAATCAAATTTTTAAATCATCTAGGTCTGAACATTTAGCTCAAATCCTACACGATATCCTTGTTTACGATAGGGGCCGCCTCCTGGGGAACTTCTTAGAAGAAGCAGAGAAAATTTCAACTCTCTATGCAAAGCAAGAGTGGCAGGAGCTGGCGCTAGGGATATTGGCCAGGACCTACTTCATTAAAGATGAAATTATGGTTTCGCACTTAATGATTTCTCCTCTTCATGAAAAGACAAATCTCGAAACCTATAGCGGACTTGGAACAGCTTATAAAGTGTGCCCCATCAACAGGCCTTCTTTTGATATTTTTGGAATAAAGTTAGAGTTCAATATCAGCCCAAATAGGTGGATGCTAAAATGTATGCGCCATTTTAGAATTTTGCGAAGGCTTTTACCATCTTGGCATAAGATTGAGCGTGAAATAGCGATTAGTATTCGAGAAGAGATTGTTAAGGGTCCACAGTATGAGAATTTCACACAAGAGAGATCACGATTAATGAAGTTGTGTAATATCAAGGGATACCGAGAGGTGAGATTCAAAAATGCTGAAAACGCTCTTCTTTAGTCTTATTCTGATTTTCTTATCAAGCAATGGGACCGCAAATTGGTCTTCTCTTGAAAAAGAAGCAGTGGCCTTAGAAAAACTAATGGTAAAAGCTAAAACTTGTGTCCCTGTACTTTCTAAAAATCAGGCCCAGTTTTGTACTGGTATTAAAATAAGTTCGAGGGATTTCAGTTTCTTCCAAAATGCCAGTTTTAGTAGCTGTCGGAAAAAAATAAACTTAAATGGATATAAAGCGCTAGATTTTTCTACAAAATTACCACAAGAAGTATTGTCAGACTTTCGCTTCACCTCAAAAAGGGCGCAAACTTACCATGATCGTAAATGGGTGGTGTTTAAAGAATTTTCAGGGAGAATTGATTGCATCCATGAGTTATTGCATATTTATCAAAGAAAAAAAGAATTTCAGGGGGCACTAAATCCTCGTTATCGCTACCAGCTTAAATTAAAAATTCTCAGACAGATTAATGCAGTGGTGGCGGAAGTCGAAGCTTTGGAAAAATCGGGTGAGAAGAGAAAGGCACAGGAAGTCGCAACTAAGCTAGAGCCCTATATTGCTCTCTTACGAAAATGGAATAAATTGATCACTTGGCTAGATGAAAAAGAAATCTACTATTTTATTTATGAAAATTGCCGAATGCTCAAGTGTGAACGGCAAGATAGAGAAATAGCATTAGCAAACCTTTTTCGCTTGCGGGCCTTTTTTCCATGGCGATACGCTAACAAGTTTAAGTCATTGGCGCGAAACGCAATATACCAGAAGAAAAATCTAATACTGAAAAAGGTAAAAGATAGTTTTGTTTGGACTAAACAACTATCAGCAAAAACCATCCGCTCATTAGCAAATAAAAATTTAGAAGAGCTGGTTGAGGTCGTAAATGTCGAAGGTATATTCACCAAAGAAGTGGGGGTAGGGAAGGAGAGCGTTTATTGTCGGGATCAAAAATTAGGTGCCAATTTCTCTAAGAAAACTGATACGGTTTTTTTGTTAAAGCTGCTTCTCTATAAAACCCAGCTCAGTGAGAACTCAACGCTTTGCTCAGCCTTCTCCCATAAGAAAAATCTTCAAAAGCTCTACAAATTGGGAAAATTAAGCTTAAAAAAATATGATGAGCAATTGCTCTTCTTAGGCTTACTACGGGACTATGCCGACTTTAAAGCATCAGGGCGCCTGTCTGAAATATTGAAATCAAAATCGTCCTACTATAATTTGCTAAGAATTTCAGCACGTCTTAATTTCCTAGATAACAAATCAAAGGGAGCGCTATTCAGCGGGCAAGAGCTGGTGTTTAAGATTAGGGACGAATTACCTATTGTAATGGTTAATAAGGAAGAATTTATCTTAGATTTAGGGGCGATGAACTCTGTCTATCCTCCTTCTCTTCTCAAGGTAGACGAGTATTTAAAACTTGAGCCACTCTCGAGTCTCGACCTGAATACTCTTTATGGCAGAAAAGTAGGAGTACCGAAAGTTTCAAATAATAATACTACAAAAGTAGGCGAGCTAAGTGTTTCTAAGGCCGAGTGGGTTATTGCCAGTCTTGGAATCAAGGGAGTAAAAGGGCTCTTAGGCCTAGATTTTTTCAAGGGAAGAGATTTTAAGATATATCCTAAAGTTAAAAAAATTGAATTCAAAAATTTCCCCAGTATTCCGGCAAACGCATTACTGTTACAGCGGGATTGGAATGACCAGGTCAGTGCTCTAGAAGTTCTATGTCCAGCAGGGCCAGTCTTGCGACTTGATACTGGCAGCCAGGTTTTAGGTGATATTTCTTCCTACAGTATTGAACCGCAGTTATTTAAAAAACTTAGCAGTGGAGAGGCGCATGGCTGCGGACCAATAGTCTTAAAAGGACCTTTTACAAAAATTATTAGACAAGGACCGCTTTTTGAAAGAGGTGTTTCCTTAAATTTGGGATGGCCTTGGATTAGTCAATTTAGTGCAGTAAATGTCAGCACTAAAGGAGGGTGGATTGAGTTCATCAAATAGTTCAGCTCTTCCACTACGGGCAGCAGTATCCATAATATTTACCTTTAAAGATGAAGTATTTGCTATACGTAGGCAGAACTACTTAAGGGCCTTTCCCGGCTATCATGCCTTTCCAGGTGGCAAAGTAGATGCAGATGACTTAGAAGAAAAATTAGAGATAAGTTCATTACAGGAATTCCCCGCCAAGTTGATTCACGCCCTTGGGAGGGAGATTGATGAAGAACTAGGAGTTGATTTCTTTGACCTTTTTAGCTCTGGCAAAGTCAGTGACTTTTGGGAGTTTGGTGTAGCAGTAACTCCGCCTTTTCACAGCCATAGATTCGAAACCCATTTCTACCAATGCAATTTAACAGAAAAAATTGATTTTATTGCCGACAAAAGTGAAGCAGCTGAGGCCGGTTGGATTAAGGCCTCTGAATTGTTAAATCGTTATAATTCAGGAGAAATTTTAGCGGTACCACCGACAATCATAATTTTTGAAAGATTAGCCGAAAGCACAAATAAAGGTGAGTTCTTTAATTTTAACCTGCTCTATGATCCCGATTCTGAAGTACCAATGATAGAGACGATTAAAGGGGTCAAACAATTTTTACCTTTTTCGAATACTTTTCCTCCTGCTTATAGGACCAATTGCTTTCTAATTGGCGATGATGGTCAGAAAAAAATACTAATTGATCCTTCTCCGAAAGACCGGGAAGAGTATAAAAAATTATTAAAGTCCATTTCGAAATTTGAAGTTAATGAGGTGTTTCTCACACACCATCACCCCGATCATCATGAATATTCTACAGACTTGGCCAGGGAGTTAATGCTTCCTATGAGTATGAGTCGTAAAACTCATCAATTGCTCTTGGAAGATTGTGGAGAAGATTACTTCAAAGGACTCGATTTAATATTTTATAAAGAAAGTTTTGTTGTAACCAGGTGGATGGGTGAAGAAGTCCGGGTATTTGAAGTTCCTGGCCACGCCTCTGGTCAATTAGCGCTGGCGCCAATTGGAATGGGTTGGTTTTTAGCAGGAGATCTAATTCAAACTATTGGTTCGGTAGTAATAGGCGGAAGCCAGGGGAATATGAGGCATTATTTTAAAAGTATGGAAAAAGTGATTGGTTTAAATCCTCGATTCGTGCTGCCTTCACACGGTATTCCTATGGGAGGAGTTCATCAGGTGGTAAAAACTCTCAAGCATAGAAAAGAGCGGGAAAGAACTATTTCAGAACTTCTGCTTGAAGGTAAAACTAAAGAAGAGATGCTTAAAATTATCTATCCTGAACTAGCTCCAGAGCTTGAGAAGTATGCCGCAGCAACAATTCTGGCCCATCTTGATAAGTTAGCCGAAGAATCCTGAACCTAGGCAGAGACAAAACTTGCCGCTGATTCCATCAACATTTACTTCCCAATCTAGTAAGAAAACAATTTCTTTTAGATTGGCACTCTTTATAAGCTGGGAGTTAGTTTGAATTGGTACTTGTGCCAGTATTATGTTTTTTTTCAAAAATGGTTTTAACCCTGAATTTAAGGAGTCAAATAAGGCCGGGATATAAGACTCGATAACCTTTAAGTCAAAGTTTTGCCATTCCGAACGCTCTTCAGTTTGGCCATACTTATTTGTCCCTCCCAAACTGAGGTCAATTAGATTTGTACCTAATTGATTTGAGAGGTGAAAGTATACCGATTGAGGTTTTCCGAGTGAATCATTTGCAGGAATCAACAGGCAGGGAGAACTTAGGCCATCAAAAAATTCTCCTAGAAAAGACGCTTCAGTACTGGATTCGTTAATCGCTAAGTTTTTTTTGAGAACCTTACTCCAGTTCATCCTTAAAATTCGCAGAAAAGATAAGGAGAATGCACTTGGATCAAAAGGGTGGTCCTTAGGAATTATAGGCTTAATATTACTTATTAGTGGATTATCGTCGCTCATAACTTTTTGGGGTGGACCTTTATTTTAACCCTTAAAAAATGCGGATGGCAAATTTCGTAAGTTATTAAAAATATTTGGACGAGAACCTAATTCATTGGCACAATTGAATAATCAAACCAAGGAGGTGTAATGCAGAATGAACTCAATACTGTTTGGACTCTATTGGCGGCTTGCTTAGTTTTCTTTATGCAAGCCGGATTTGCCATGGTTGAAGTTGGCCTGACCCGCGCCAAAAGCTCCCTTAATATTATTATGAAGAACCTGATGGACTTTTCAGTTGGGTCAATTACTTTTTTCTTTGTTGGATTCGGTCTAATGTTTGGAAAAAGCAATGGCTGGATTGGAACAAGCGACTTTATGTTATCGGGAGTAAGTGGAGAAGATTGGAGTTACACCTTTCTTCTTTTTCAGACAGTTTTTGCGGCGACTGCAGCCACCATCGTCTCGGGAGCGATGGCCGAGAGGACAAAATTCGTTTCTTATTTAGTTTACTCGATATTTATAACCTGTTTAATTTACCCTATTTTTGGAGCCTGGGCCTGGGGGGGATTATTTCACGGCGGAGGCTGGTTAGAAAAATTAAGCACTGGCGGTTTCGTTGACTTTGCTGGCTCGACTGTTGTCCACTCGCTGGGGGGCTGGTTGGCCTTGGTAGGAGCTTGGGTACTAGGAGCTAGAAAAGGAAAAGTTGACGTCAATGGTAATATCCGAGCAATACCTGGCCATAATATTACGCTTGTCGCTCTAGGGGTATTTATACTTTGGTTCGGTTGGTTTGGCTTTAATGCCGGAAGTACTACGGTGGGAGATTTGAGTATCGGCCGCATTGCGATTACCACCAACTTGGCAGGTTCCATGGGCGCCTTGGCGGCGATGATTACTTCTTGGCTGCTTTTCAAAAAACCTGAACCAACAATGACATTAAATGGTGCCTTGGCGGGGCTGGTTTCGATTACAGCTGGATGTGCCACTACGACTCCGTTAGGTGCTATGGCAATTGGATTAGTGGGCGGAGTACTGGTTGTATTTAGCGTACTATTTGTAGAAAGAGTCCTTAGGGTCGATGATCCGGTGGGTGCCATTTCAGTTCACGGTGTTTGTGGGGCCTGGGGTACTTTGGCCTGTGGCCTTTTTAATGCCGAAAGTATTTTAGGAATTGGCAAAACTAGTACCGGACTTTTCTATGGTGGTGGATTTAATCAAACAATATCTCAACTAATTGGTATAGGCGCTTGCTTTGTTTGGGCAGTTAGTACTGGCTTGATACTCTTTATGGTGATTAAAAAAACTATTGGCTTAAGAGTATCTGAAGAGGAAGAGTTGAGTGGTCTTGATATTACCGAGCATGGTATGGAAGCTTACTTTCAGAGTCGCTAAGGAGAATTTTTATGAAATTAATTATCGCTTATATTCGGCCAGATAAGGTGAATAATGTAAAAAAACTGCTTTATTCAAACAGCGTTGATCGTTTTTCTATTATAGATGCTTTTGGACATAGTGATGAAGCTCATGTCATGGAATCTTATCGGGGAATAGAGATTGAAATCGACTTACTTAAAAAAACTCGTTTTGAAATTGCTGTTAATGACGCTTTTGTAAAACCTGTAGTCGACGCCCTAATGGAAGGCGGAAGCTCTGGCGAAATCGGGGAAGGCAAGGTTTTTGTACTGCCACTAGAGGAATGTTATTCCATTAGTACTGGCAATTCAGGTAGCGATGCTATCGGTTAGTTTCTTTACAGTTCTTAAGCAGGCCTTTTGGCAACCAAGGTTAGGATAGTCGCGAGTGCTGCAACTTCGTCTTCATCATCGAGGACCTCAACCTGCCAGCGAACTATTCCACGGGGTATCTCATCCTCTCTATCTTCTTGAGCGGTTTTTTCTTTGACTGTTAAATTGACTCGAAATCGAGTTCCAACATACATAGGTTTTGTGAAACGCAGCTCATCGAGTCCGTAATTGGCAAGAACCGGTCCTTTAGGAGGGTCGACGAATAGTCCAGCGGCGGCCGAAATAATGAAGTAGCCATGAGCGACTTGGCCTTCAAAAATGGTGTCGCTAAAGTCGGTATCTGGCTTATGAGCGTAGAAATGGTCGCCGCTTAAATTACAGAAGCTCTCAATATCGTCGACAGTAATTTCTCGATCTTCAGTGCTGAGGCTATGACCAATTTCTAAATCTTCAAAATATTGGGTAAAGGGATGTACAACTGATTTAATTTTCTGAGAGCCAGGTTGGTAGACTCCTGTTAAAGCGGTGAGTGTCGTGGGAGAACCTTGAATGGCGGTTCTTTGCATATAATGGAAAACTCCTCGAATCCCTCCCATCTCTTCGCCGCCGCCAGCACGACCAGGGCCACCGTGAACCAATTGTGGCATAGGGGAGCCGTGTCCAGTACTTTCTTTGGCACAATCTTTATTGAGTACTAAGAAGCGACCGTGATAGGCGGCACTTCCATAGACGATATCTTTTGCAAATTGGTCATCTCCAGTGATTATAGAACCTACCAAGGAACCCTCACCAAGTTTCGCCAATTGAATCGCCTCATCAGTGTTTGAGTAAGGCATTAAAGTAGTAACTGGTCCGAAGGCCTCAATATTATGAACCGCCTTATTAGAGAGAGGATCAGAGCAATAGAGAAGAGTTGGTGGAAAGAAGGCACCAAGCTCACGATCTCCTCCTATGATTTCAAAATCTTGATTACCGCCGAGAAGTATTTCACATGTTTGGTTAAGCTCTTTAACCTTGGCAGAAACTTCTTCGAATTGACTTCGCCCAGCAAGCGGTCCCATTCTTACTCCCTCGCAATTAGGGTCTCCAATAGTTGTTTTAAGCAGTCTTTCTTTGAGTGCTTTGGTAACTGCTTCAATTAAATTATCTGGCACAATGGTTCTGCGGATTGCAGTACATTTTTGACCGGCCTTGACGGTGATTTCTCTGGCAACTTCTTTTATAAAAATTTGAAACTCTTCTGTATCGGGAGTGGCATCCGGTCCTAGAATTGAGCAATTGAGGCTATCGGCCTCCATATTAAAAGGTACACTTAGATCGACGATATTGGAGTGACTTTTTAGCATCCTTCCGGTTTCTGCAGAGCCAGTGAAAGTCACAATATCTTGGTTTGTAAGGTGATCGAGAATTCCTGAGGCACTTCCACAAATAAGTTGCAGTGATCCTTCTGGAAGTATTTTAGAAGCTATGATTTCTTTTACTACAGTTTCAGTTAAGTAACTTGTTAGTGTGGCGGGTTTGACAACTGCTGGTACACCGGCCAAGAGATTGACTGCAATTTTTTCAAGCATTCCCCATACTGGAAAGTTGAATGCATTGATGTGAATGGCGCAACCTTCCTTAGGAACGTAAATATGATGGCCACCAAAAGTACCGTTCTTTGAGAGCGGTTCATAATCTCCATCAACGCAAAATGGAGTATCAGGCATTTGCCTTCGACCTTTAGTCGCCATGGTAAAGAGATTTCCTATGCCTCCCTCGATGTCGATCCAGGAGTCAATTTTAGTCGCCCCAGTAAAACTTGAGACGCGGTAAAAATGCTCCTTCTTTTCAAGTAGGTAAAGTGCCAAGGCCTTGAGCGCACGGCCTCGTTCATGGAAAGTCATAGCTCTCAAGGTAGGGCCACCGGTACCGCGGGCATAATTTAAAATTTCTTTGAAATTTATTCCTGTGCTGTCAGCTATTCCCACTACTGCGCCATTGGAGGCGTTTTTGAGTTCGGTTCCTGATCCAGTTCCTGTAACCCAGGAGCCTTGAATATAATGCTCTATTTTCATGCTGACCTCTATCGTTTGATATCCGATTCTACTTTTATAGGGCGCGCATGACAACTTTGGAGCGCCTTGCCAACTGCAGGCAAAGCTCGCGATAGCGCGGGTGAAGGGGGTTTTCAGGTAGGTGTAGCGCTTCTTCGCTGTAATTGGAGATGCCCATGCCCTGCCAGGGTACTAATTGACGGAATATTATCTGGTCTACTTTAAGAGAATGGCCCAAATCGACAAAAGCGCTCATCGAATTGTAATTTTCTTTGCGGGCGACAAAACAGATCCGAAAGCTCTCTAAAACGCCTTTTTGGCGAAGTTCTGACATCCACTTCAGATTCCGGAGAAGGCGTTGCCAATCACCTCGTCTGACACGTTTGTAAGTCGCCTCATCCCCAGCATCGATTGAGACGATGATATTATTTATCATTTTACTGCCAGGGGATAAGAGCTGGAAGTTTTCAGAATCTACCAAAAGGCCATTGGTATAGAGTATAAGTTTTTTCAAATGTGGGTAATTTTGTGGAGTAAAATTTTTAATTTGTTCTCTATGCCAAGAGCTAAAAAATGGTTCTCCATCTCCCGCTAATTGAATTATCTCAGCATCCTGGTATTTTAACAGGTCCGAGCTAGCACGTTCTAATTGTTTTTCTGCCGACGCATCGAGGGTGGTAATTAATTGTGAGCGGCAACTTGGGCAATCGAGGTTACAGCGAAAGTCCCCTTGGATAACCAGACTTTTTGGAGAGTCGGGCATCTCGCTTTCGCCATTAGACATCGCCTTAAGATTATTTTTTGATAATGGCGTGTTGGGTAAAACTTTTGAAAAAAGATCAAATAATCCAAGTAACTTTAAGAAAAATAGCGGATAGCGGGGAACCTGGCAAATTGATGTTTGGCAATAGGAGTAATCACCATTCAATATCTTTTTTCGCAGTTCAAGCGCTTGGGGGCCATTCCAAGGTTTTAAACCTTTCTCTAATTTGTAATATGAAGGGGCCATCCAGTCGGCGCAGCAAGAAAGAAAGAAGTCTTTGCCGCTGATCTCCATACGAGAAAAAGGGTAAGCGCATATTTTCGGGCCCCAAATTCTCCAACTCAATATCCATTTTAAGAAACGAATGATCATTTAAGGGGAGACCTTTTTTGAAAGTAAATCAAAGCCGCAGCAGCAGCTGTCTTTTTGACAAGTAATAGGAGAGAGACCGAAGTTAAAATCAGGGTCATTAATATCTCCCAGTAATCCTCCCTCGAGACACCAGCCACGATAAATTTTGCCAAAGCGGTCTATTACAAGATTTTCGACACCCGCTTGGCAAGTCCAGCCCTTAAAATGATTGAGGTCACGGTTTATCAAGTCGCTGGAAGTAATCTTTGAATTCTTTCCATTCTTATGCGAAAGAATGAGCCCACCTCGAGGCATAGGCTTCTTAGGGCCAATTTTGTCTTTGAATTTTTGCAACCATTGCTTCGACCCAAAACTTTTGTTGAAAGAAGTCATCTGACTTAATTGCTGATCAGTATAGGAGAAGTTCAAATTTTGTCCCGATAATTCTGGCACTAGTCGTTGTAAGGTAAGACTGCCAGAAGTTAATTTCTTTAGTTTTTCGGCCACTTCTAGGCAGCTCGAGAAGTGCTCGGGCTCCATCATTATAGAGAGGTGCAGTTTAAGTTGTGGCAGAGTCGAGAGGTAGGGAACAAGTTCTTCAAAATGTTTGAGTTCGGAAAATCCATGGTGATAACTCAGCATCAAGGAGTCTAATTGAGGAGCATATATTTTCCACCAAGAAAGTCCGGGCGTTCCATTTGAATTTATACCCAGATGTCCGCCAGCATCTCTTACTGATTGAATAATTTCTCCAAAGTCTGGCAGGAAGGTCACTTCGCCGCCAGTGAGTTCTAGGTAGACTTTTTTTCCAATCGATTCGGCGTATTTAATTAAGCGACCACAGAATGGCAATACAGTTGAAAGCGCCAGTTCTGGGGTGGAGGAGTTGTGAACTTCGGGGTCGCAGTAATGACAGCTAAAATTGCAGCGGTTGGTGTAAATCCATTGAACCGCCAAGTACTCTTTAGAGCGTAAATCAAGATGGTCTAAAAGAGTGTAATTCGACATAGCTTCCTAAAAAAAAGGCCCACAGTTAATTGTGAGCCTCTTATTTATTTTACTGAGGTTTGTTCAATTTATCTAGCGGATTGCGCGCCTTCCTTAATTGCTTCAACAACTTCTGGGTTGAGAAGAGTGGAAACATCTCCAAGATTTGAAGTGTCGCCTTCGGCAACTTTACGGAGTATACGACGCATAATCTTTCCACTTCTGGTTTTTGGCAGTCCTGGAACCACTTGAACCACATCAGGCCTGGCGATAGGACCGATCATCTTATTGACGATACCATTCAGCTCATCTTGTAAAACCTTGGCCTCTTTTTCCTTTCCTGGATTACATATGACGTAGGCGTATATGCCCTGGCCTTTTATTTTATGAGGAAAGCCAACCACAGCACTTTCAACGATGTCGGCATGTTGATTGATGGCATCTTCGACTTCAGCAGTTCCAATACGGTGTCCTGAAACATTGATTACATCATCTACTCTACCAGTAATACGGTAATTACCATTCTTATCTCTTCGGGCGCCATCTCCTGTGAAGTAACGTCCTGGATAGGTTGAAAAGTAGGTGGCGGCATAGCGTTCATGGTCGCCAAAAATTGTCCTCGCCATTCCAGGCCAGGGGCGTGAAATACAGAGGTTGCCTTCAGCGGGGTTACCTTCAATTTTTGTTCCCTCGGGATCGACTAAGATCGGTTCCACTCCAGGAAGAGGATATGTTGCGTGGCTAGGAATACATTCGGTAATATTGGCGAGTGGTGAGATCATGATGCCACCTGTTTCGGTTTGCCACCAAGTATCGACTATAGGGCACTTACCTTTACCAACTAGCTTATGGTACCACTCCCAGGCTTCTTCATTGATAGGCTCACCAACACTTCCTAGTACTTTTAATGAATCGAGTTTGTGTTTTGTTACCCATTGCTCACCCTGCGCTTCGAGGGCGCGGATAGCAGTAGGAGCGGTGTAGAAATGTGTCACACTGTACTTGTCACAGACTTCCCAAAAGCGCCCGGCGTCTGGCCAAGTGGGGACACCTTCAAACATTACACTCGTGGAACCGTTTAATAATGGGCCATAAGTAATATATGAGTGGCCGGTAATCCAGCCAATATCTGCGGTACACCAGTAGACGTCATTCTCTTCTACTTGAAAAACATTCTTATAAGTTTCTGCCGCCCAAATCATATAGCCAGCAGTGGTATGCAGCAGACCCTTTGGTTTTCCAGTGGAGCCAGAAGTATAGAGTATAAAGAGGGGATCTTCGGCCTGCATTTCCTCAGCGGCACATTCAGTCGAAGCGGCATCGAGAAGTGGGGTCAGGTCGTGGTCGCGACCTTCGGTCCATCCCACTTTTCCACCAGTTCTTTTAAGGCATAGAACATTTTTAATAGTAGTACTATCGGCCAATGCTTCATTGGCGATCTCTTTAAGAGGAATACTCTTACTTCCACGAGGCGCCTCATCATTTGTAATCAGCATAACCGAATTTGAATCGTGAATCCGTCCGGCCAGGGCAATCGCTGAAAAGCCTCCAAATACAACTGAGTGGATAGCGCCGATTCGGGCACAAGCCAGTACTCCCACTAAGAGTTCGGGAACCATACTCATATAGAAAGTCACCACATCGCCTTTTTTAATTCCCTGGTCCTTTAAGACGTTAGAGAATTGGCAAACTCTTGCGTGTAATTCCTTATAGCTAAACTTTTTACCGCTCTCAGAGGGGTCATTGGCCTCCCAGATAATGGCGGTCTTATCGCCACGGTTTTCGAGGTGACGGTCAAGGCAATTTTCGGTGATATTGAGAGTTCCGCCGTCAAACCACTTGACGTCCAACTTATCGAAGCCACCACTTTGAATGGACTTCCAAGGTTTCTTCCAACTATATGTTTCGGCGATTCCCGCCCAGTACTGGTCTTGTTCTTTAAGTGAGCGACCATAGAAATCCTGGTACTGCTCCATTGACTTGATTCTAGTCATATAGCGATCCTTATAGAGATTTGTGAATCCGACCATATTAGCCATAGAAGCGCCAAAACGACAAATATTGAGAGAAAAGTGACCAATTTTAGGGTCACCAAACTTTAGACAGTAGGCCCCCAATAGCACTCTTCACAAGCGTTAAAATCCCTTTAAATTCAGCAGGTTACACTGCCAGTAGCAGAAAATATGGTCAATTTTGCAAAATATCCGCCAGTCTCGCCTTATACTTATAATAGAGACATAGCGAAAAGCTCAAGTTTTCAAGCCGATAAGCCGAAATGTTGAGTAGATTATAGGGGTTTAGAATGATGAAACTGATAAAAAATATGACTGTCTATTTATGTACCTTCTTCCTTCTGACGGCAATGCCGATCCAGAGTGCCCATGCGGGTTGGAGCGATTGGGTTTTCAGCCCAATTGATTCCTTTAACGATTGGTATTATGACGAAACTAAAGAGGAGTCGGAAGAAGAGATAGCTGACGAAGCCGATACCACCGGAGCCCCTGTATCCAGCCAACAACAAGTGGCTGACGCCCAAACCGATCAAGCAGCCGCCGCCCGCCTTTGTAAAAGAGGTGAGATCGGAGTGGCCCTTCGAGGCTTAGAGGCATTTAAACCAGCCGCTTGTGATTTAGATGAAACCAAAAAAATTGAAGAAAGGTGTAAATGTGTTCGAGAGAAGACTAAAACCAATGCTTACTTTCCAATGCATGTAAAAAATCAAGAACAGATCAATAGAGATATTAATCGTGCCTTACTCAAAAACTGGATTCGAAAAAAATCTGCTGAAGTTAAGAATCTTTATAAAGATGCTGCCCGCTTCAATAATGTTCTTCACTTGTCGCCTGGTTTTGGCGGGCTAGAGGAGGCTGCCCAAACAGACCTTGGACTGGGAAGTGGCGCTTGTATTCCTACAAACTTTGCGGCGATGGAGAAAAATTTCATTGGTGCAGCTGATGGATTAAAAGGCGGGGCTCTCTGTCCAGTTGACACCTTAAATATCGTCAATCATTTAGACCATCCAAAATGCAAAGAGGGAGAACGCGAAAATAATAAAGAAATGTGCGACAGCTTTGATCCAGGAGTTAATAACAAAAATCCAGAGGTCTGTGCCAAGCACCAAGAAAATGAGAGATTTTTCAAACGTATTGTTGATGAAACTGCTGGAGAGTTGAGCGATATAGGAGCTATGTCTGAAGAGGAAGTCGAAGGATTAATTGAAACAACTTCAGAGGAGTTTTCTAAAACACTATCTGACATAGGAATGACCGATTCACCTATGGGCTCCAAGCATGCCAGTGAAGAGGCATCTACCCCAGAGCAACCTAAAGAAGAAGGGGACCGTGGGGTTCCATTGGCAAATGTTCGATATGCCGAAGTTGTAACAAAAAAGGACGGCTGTGATACCCCTCAATGTAGAGGACGACTACTGGCCTCTACTAGAAGACTGCATGATATTTTAGGAGGGAGTTCTGATTCTTTATTAAAGGTAGATATGAATAAATTAACTGACCTTTCTTTAAATAAAAAAAATAGAGAAAGTGTTAATGCGTACGTCGACCTCATCCAAGAAAAAGTTAAGGGGTTGGGGTCTAGTGGTATTGGTGATTTGGTTCGTGAGCAATTTGCCGAAAAAAACCGGCTCCATCAAGAAATGGCTGCTTGTTCAGATCATAAAGATCAAAAAGATCGCGCAATTTGTATATCAGTAACTCAAATAAAACTTCTCGATGTAAAAGACCCTCTCGAAATGATTATGAGTGAGGTTCCAGGGATGGCAGATAAATTCCAAAGATTGATTGGAGGTTTAGCGGCCAATGATCCAAAGCTTAGGGCGCATAAGGGCTCTGCTGAAGGAAAGCTTTCTATTATTCGATCTGTTCTTGAGGGGATGAAAAGACCATTACAAGCTAAAGCCGATAAAAAATGTAATCAAGCGAAAGAGCTTATGCAGAAAGTTTGCCGGACGGTCATGGGTGCTAAAATTGATGATGAGCACCCAGCAATTAATCCTCACAATAGCCAAGAATTCTTTGATGCAGTTAAGCCAATGGAAGATATTAGAAAATTAATGGCTGCTGATGCTCGTATGGACAAAGATGGAAATTTGAATTTAAATACTTCAAAAGACCCGGGGCTAGTGGTTCGCTTTAATCAGCTTCGTTGTCGAGCGTACGACAATGAGAATAGGCAAAATAATATTTTGAGCGCTAGAGAAAATAAAGAATTCGGATTAATTTCAATTGATAAGAGAGAGCATGAAATCACGATGGCGGCCAATGGCAAGTCAATTAAGTTGAGCCATAAGGGGGTCGCAATCGCTACCTTCGATAGTACAGAGGGTGACGAGATTGATCCTGCATTGATTGGTGGGCCAATGACAGAACAACAAGCAGTGGAAAAAGGATCTGAAGTTTGTGGCGAAGGTAATTTCTTAACAGGAAAAAGTAACCATAGTGATAAGTCGTTCTTTGCCTGTAAGTATGGCATGGGATGGACTGGTCAAAGTATTGCTGAGGCTAAAAGAGAAGTCGAAGAACCACT
>JABGVH010000023.1 GCA_018646195.1 Halobacteriovoraceae bacterium | reverse complement strand
AGCCTTGCCATCCAACCTAAGGTTCCCTTAAAGCGCAATCCACCATAAGCTGAAGAGATCGAGCTATTGGCCAGGAATCGCCCACTGACAAATATAAAATCTGTTTTTAGATAATCCATTCCTATTAGGAAATGAGTTTTACGCAAAAAGAGCGGCAGCATGTCTGGGCCATTGTTTGAAGAGGCCAGGTGAATATCGAGCTGAAAGCGGGCGGTCAGGATTTCATTTCCAAAGGCATCGTTATTCGAGATGCCATAAAACTCGTGGGTAATGGATTGAAAAATACTGCCATAACCCCCGCCGTAAAGCACACCACTGCCAAGGTCACTCTTATCTAAACTGCCATAACTTGCTTGCAGTAATGGCGCTACTTTTTTGCCAAGTCTAAAATTCATCTGGGCCAGGTATTCCTGCCCAGCAAAGCTCCTGCGATTTTTTGTCTCTTGGTAAAAATGCTTCACAAGAAAAGTCGCGTCCTGAAGAAAAGCGTAATCGTAAATGGTTTGATGAAAGAAGACTTGAGAAAGTGCATATTCACTAAAGGTTCTAGTAGAGACGAAGTCGGCGACGTCAGCTTGGGTAAAGCTCAGTGTCGCTTTATGACTAAAGGGCCCCAACATGAAAGGTCGGCTTAAGTATAATTTTTTTAATTCGAAGCGATCTGGAATATCTCGAATATCATTATCAAAAAAGAACTTTGAATAACCTAGTCCTATATTTAAAGAATAAGGTGTCGTTGGGTCAGTGTTGTATTCGTAAAAAGCTGAAGGGCCAAATTCTTCAAGCTCAGAAAAATAATTCCCTTCTAAATTGATACTATGAAAACCGACCGGGTCCGACATGCCAGTATTAAAACCGATATAATCGGTAACATTTGAGCCGAAGTTAAAACTTGGGTACCACCACCTCGGTAACATATGCGAGACCGAGCTGTAGCTCTCTTCACTAGTAATTTCAGCGTCTTTCTTTTTGCTCTTTTTGACTTTGACCGCTGAAACCTTCTTAGTCTTAAAGAGCTGCTTTAAAAAGCTCTTGCAAGAAGTCCCGGAGCTACGGATAAGGCCGGCATCATTAGTCAGCAGTGCTACTGAATTACTTGAATTTAATCTTAGGCTCGCCAATTCCTTTGCGGCCCGACGGGGACCAGAAAGTTTGCCCTGGCGCCCTCTGTAGAGAAAAAAGTTCTTCTTATTTTCTAATACTACATCCTCTCCACAAATGGCATTGACTTGAAAGCCTGTTGAAGAAGTGTGTAAGACTTTCTTTTTGCCGTTGTGCAAATTGATGCTGACTAAACGGTGCTGGTGTAATTTCTGATAACTGAATTCTTTAAATAATAATTGAGTATTGCTGATAAGTTTGGGAGTCGAAATTTCAACCAGTGCAGGAAACTTATAAAGCATGCTTTCACTACTGCCCTTAACATTGATGATTTCCCAAGTGCCATTTTCAAAATGCAGGTAGGAGTAGGCATCGGGGCCGATAGCAAAAGCATACTGTGCCGCTTTTTTAAAAGTAATGGGTTTTCCAAATTTCTTGCTCTTGAGATTAAAATGGCGCCACTCAGGCCGAGAATGCAACTTATGATAAGTAGAGGTGCCTATTAAGGTCTTTCCACTACTCTTAGAATAATCACTAAAGGGCAGGATATGGGTAATATTAAATTCGGGATGGGTAATCGTTTCCCCGGCCCCATTTTCTAAATCCAGGTAGCGCAGTAGCGGCACCCCTTGTGCATCACTGTAAACGAAAAATAATTGGTTCTTAAAAAGTTCGTATCCATGGCCCCATAAAACGGCACTATCCTCACCATAAATTTGACGGAACTTCATCTCTGACCAAAGCTGATTTTTTTCTATTCTCTTCTGACCGCGGACAATCGCCGCCTTCATGCCCATCAAGTACCTTTGGTACCATTCGGTCGCAAACTTTCCCGTACAGGTCTTTATAGAGTCATCTAAAAAAAGAATAAAATTATCAGCATTCTCTCTGACTATACAACGCAGAGACCCAGGTTTCTGACGCTCCACAAAGTCCAATAAGTGAGAACCCATCCAGTAGGCGTAACTTCCTTTGGGATAATGCCCTGGCTCGTCGACGCAGGCGATGCTTGAGCAGCTTTTACCATTGAGAACAGTCCGAAACTCGTACTCTAAAAGCCGGTTGCGGAGCCGCCCGCCATCTGTAAATTTTGTTTCGGCCCAAACCGCCACTCCTTCGGGAAACCAGCGAGGTGACACCATGCCAATCGCCTTCGCCAAGTTGCCAAAGAGTTTTCGGATAAGCTCAACTCCACCTTCAGTCCTATCCAGATGCAAAATATGGACAAACTCGTGCAGCACTAATTTTTTTAAAAAGCTGTCTTGGTCCACTAAATGAGATTCACCTAGGGGGGGCGGCATCAAAAGGCCGATTAAGTCGCGAGGAAAAACTGTAGCAAAACCATTCGCCAAGTAAACTTTATCGTTGACTGTAAAATGGACCGTTTCCCTAGGGATGTAGTCAAAATAATCTATAATTGGCGCTGAGTGATCCTTAAGGATACGTGCCACTTGATTAATGTAAGCTCGATTTTTGAGACTGCCGTGGATTTCAATCTCGAGCGGACCTTTTTTGGTGGCAAGCGTAATCGAGTAAGTGAAAATATTCTCTTCATTTACTTGAGTATCAGCCTTTAGGATCGGCGCAGCAAAAAACGCGATTGAAAGAATTAAGAGACCAAAGTGGATGCACCTCAAAAGATTATTTT
>JABGVH010000187.1 GCA_018646195.1 Halobacteriovoraceae bacterium | reverse complement strand
TATTAGAGCTGAGAGTAAAATGGGAAGGTGAAGGTGATAAGTGGCCGCAAATCGTTCACGATATGCGGATGCGGGTAGGACTAAATTCTGGAGAAATTGTAACCGGCAATATGGGCTCCACTCAGCGGATGAATTACACCATGATGGGAGATTCTGTGAATCTCGCCGCCCGCCTGGAGGAATCCGCCAAGCAGTATGGAATCTTCACTCATGTCAGCAAGGCCACCATGGAATTGGCCGGCAAGGGATATATCTGGCGCGAAGTCGATACTGTAAAAGTGGTAGGTAAGAGTGTCGCGGTCACCACCTTTGACTTACTCTTCAAAGAGGAAGGGGCACCGGAGTACTTGGTTGAGCTGGCGGATAAATTTAAAATTGCACTCGATCACTACAAGGCGCAACAATGGGACCAAGCGATTGCTCTCTTTAAAGAAACTACTGAACTTGAGTACCAGCGCTATCCCAAACTTAAGGGAGTTAAAACTAACCCCTCCGAAATTTATATTGAGCGCAGTGAACAATTTAAAAAGGCCCCTCCCGGTCCGGATTGGGATGGAGTCTACACTCTAACTTCGAAATAATATGGCAGCAGGTTCTGGAAAAATTATAATTTATTCAATGAGTGGCAACGCCATTTTAACCATAGGTAAATTTATCGTCTGGGGACTGACTCGCAGTCCCTCAATGCTGGCCGAGTCTATTCATAGTCTAGGAGATACTGCCAATCAGCTATTGCTCTACCTAGGTTTTAAGAAGGGCCAAATTGGACCCTGCCACCGCTACCCCATGGGCCAGGGAAGGGCCTCCTACGTTTTTAATTTATTCGCCGCCATCGGAATAGGCCTTGGCGCCCTCTACACTTTCAACCATAGCTACCATGAATTAAATTCTATTCATCAGGGTGCTATCGCATTGTCCTGGCCTTCTATTGCCATCTTGGCCTTTGCGGGCATTTTAGAATTTATTATATTTTGGATTGCCTTTAAGGCGGTGTGGAAAAATAAAGGCGACAGCAGCTTATTAACCTATCTCAAAGAAGCCGATGACCCCAGTATCCTGGCAATCCTATTTGAAGATGGCATCGCAGTCTTAGGCGCGCTTATTGCTTTAGTGGGAATTATTGTCTCCTACAAAATCCAATCTCCGCTGCCAGATATTATCACCTCATTTATAATTGCCACCTTACTTATGGTGATGGCGATCTTCTTGGGAAAAATGAACTACCACCTTATTGTAGGTACCCAACTGCCGACGGCCGAGCGAAATAAAATAAGTGACTTTATTGCCGCCAGACCTGAAGTGGAAAAAATTATCCATATTCAAACTGAAACCTTAGCGCCCGGGAAAGTGCGGCTGTCGCTGGAAATTGAGTTCCACGGTGAGCGAATTGGAAGTAATGAAGAATTGCGCCATGACCTAAAGGTCATCGAAAGGGGTGGACACTTGGCCGCCACTTTAATTGAATCGAGAGACCGTGCCATTCGCAATTTAGGTAAGTCCATCGACCAATTAGAGAAAGAAATATACCGTGAATTTCCTGATATAGTTTTGGTTGACCTTGAACCAAACTAGGCCCTAGACTCAATTTATGAAAACCCTAGAAATTGAATTCTGCGATTTTGAAACCCGACAAAAAAAGCTAGTCCATACTTGGAAGCTTCTCGATACCGCCCCCACTAAAAAGTGGCTGACCTGCCTGGAAGATAATTTTAAAAAGAACTGCCCACGGCACACCCGTTTCGCCGGCTTTATCGACGGCCCCTATGACCAGGCCTACCTGGCGGAAAAACTCAATTCTTTTATCGACAGGATCAATCGTGAGGGAAATCACCCCATAAAAGAACGCGCCAGCGAGGTCTATGATCAAGAATTTTGCAATGCCGTTCACCACCATTTCGAAATTCTAATAGGCCCTATTTGGCAGCGAAATCCCTACTACCTACAGGCCTCCAAGGATTATGCAGAGGCGGTCAATGGCCTCAATCATTATATTCATGAAATGGAATCCTTAAAAAGAGGCAAGGAAAATTTCGCCAAAAACCCCGATAGCGTTTTCGGCGCCATTTGCAGCGAGTTTCACGATAGTGCCCGCCATTCATTTGAGCCTGAGTTCTACCAACATTTTAAAATCGATATTGATTTTGGAGACTTGGTACTTCACTACGCCCAAATTGGAAAAACCTGGTGGGAAGTTTATATCGATCAGGACGAAGATATTTTTCCCGAGGCGATTCTTCCGCTGCAACAGATTAACGGAGAATTCGATATTTTCTTTGGACAAGTCCATCTCAGTCCACAGCAAAGAGAGCAATTCCACGCCTGGCTACGGCAACAGGGTCAGGATCCAGCGGACTTAAGTCTTGGGCTTGGCTCTTTAAAAATTGGAACTTTTGTGCGGGATAACTCTAAAAGTATTGCCGACTATCAAAAAGAAATGGCATGGCATTTAGAAATCTCAAAAATCTCGGTACACGAGGGTCAGAAAACCCTATTAGAAAAGAGCTATACTTAAAAATCGAAGTCTTTTAAGAGGCGATAGAAACCATAGATTAAGACTACTGCCAGAAATCCCATTTGAATTAACTCTAATCGACTTAAGTCTTCCATAAGCCATTCTACCTCGAGAGCCGGTGACAAACTACCTTTTTCTAGCGGCTTACTAAACTGTCATAAGTTTAGACACCCCTTGAACTTATTTCAGGCCCGGCCTATTGCCTCACAATTTCCAGTAATATCAATGGGAAACCCACTTAAAAATTGGACCTACTGGAGCACACATGAATCGCTATCTCTTATGGCCTGCCGCCATTCTTTTTACCCTAATATCCCTTTCGGGCACCACACTCTTTGCCGCGGGCCCGCAAGAAAAAAGTTCTTCTTCTACGGTAGAAGAAATTAGTGAATACCTAAAACCTGGAAAAATAAGAACTAAGGTTAAAGAAAAAATAGCTGAACTCAGTATAGGCGGAAAAGTTCGCCTCTTTGATCTCGATATAATGGAAGGAATTAATTTTTCTGGCAATTATAAGATTGAAGTTGAGCCCTCTTATGCCGATGGTTTTTACACCAGAGTTGATAAATGGAATATGAAGGCGGGAGTTAATGTAGGAGATCTTTTTGAGGCCTCTTCACCTGCCTACCTCAATGTCTCCCGGGATCAAGAAATCGTCTTTGTCCGGCAGTTTAAAAAACAATTAAAGGCCTTATCAGCGCTACCGCTCTCCCCCTACCGACTACCATTAACCGCCAAAAAGGCGATCAAAGACCTAGACCCGGGTACTTTTGTTTCAATCCCTGCGCGACTCAATATAGCAGTTGGCGCCAATGCATTTGCTTCAAGTGGTGGCATAACTGCCAAGGCCGGGGCCTTCTATGTTATTAGCGGTGAATTTATGGTTCATATCTTTCGTTTAAAAGATAATAGAGTCCGATTAAAATTGATCGCTGTTAGGAAACGGGGCCGTGGATTTAATGCCTCTGCCGACGTTGGTTTTGAGGTTTTTGGGGTTTCTATCCTAGATAAGCAAATTAAAAAATTAGTTGATACCAATCTTTTGAAAATTGGATTTATAAAAGAAAAAGGTCAGCTCTTTATGATTGACTACCTAATGAACTTAAATGATCCAGAAGTTCAAAAGGCCTATAATTCAATCCTCAGCTCTACTCGCAAATTTAATCCTGCCAAGCTAGTCTCCAATGAAGTGGTCGATGTTTTTACTGAAGGTAAGAATCCAGCGGACCTATTCATCAGTGACCTGACAAAAGCTGAAAAAATCTTCCAGGCCGACCGCAATAAGGCCGACGGAGAAAAAAGAATCGAGCGAATTTTTAAAGGTACCAACGAATTTGCAAGAAGTGCCCTTAATTTAAAACTAGGCATTAATTTAGCAAAACTTAAAAAGACTAATGCATATACTGAGAACTTCCTGACTTATTTTAATACTGAAGATGAGCAGCAAAACTTAGTCTATGCCAATTACCTAAGGGCCAATAAGTTTAAATTCCTTTTTGGCCTCTCCGAGCAGGGAACTGACCGCAACTCTTTTATCCTGCTACGTGCCGATGCCACAGGCGCCATTACCGACAATGGTTTTAGCGACTATGGTTATTCCTACCAACGGAAAGATAAGAATTTTACTCGCTTGCAACAGAAGAAAATCCATAATTTCTTAAAGGTAAATTTACCAAAAAGTTATTACGATAAAATTAAATGGGAAACTCTTTTAACAAAAGACAGTCAGAAGAAGGCCAGAGTCTTCTACCGTGTCCTTTTCAAAGAAACGACAATTGACCGCATGCTCGATCTTCCTAAGAAGACCCTCAAAAAGAAGTTGAAAGAAGCAGTTGCACGCTATAGAGGAGATTACCTAAATATAATAGAGCGACTTACTTGGGGCCAGAAAATTGTCCTCAATTGGCAGTCCTGGCGTCTAGGGCGCAAGCTTGCAAAAGTTTTAAAGGATACCGAGAACAATATTTCACGAAGAGAGAGAATGGAGAACTTCTTAAAACTACATAGAGACCCTCTCTACAATAAGATTTTCTTAGGCTTTTACCTATCACTTCTCGACCAGAAGGATTTGGCAAATGGCGTCGACTTCGAGCTTAAATGGAGCTCTGACCAAGTCGAATCGGCAACCTACCGCTTTGGAACTCACCAAAGGCGCGAGCTCTTGACCTCTCTTGAATACATCCAGTCAACTATCAACGGCCGCTCTTTTGACCTGCGTCTAGTAGGCTACGACCCTGATAAAGAAATGCTGGAAGACGAAGTGGAGCGACTCGAAAAAGTCCTTCAAGAAGAGCAGAGTGGAGACATCTCCCCTGAAGTACTAGAGCTGATCGAAAATGCCGCGATCGCCCTTTAATAGCTAACCCAAAAAAAAGACCAAAGGCCCTGTGGATAAACGGGGCTTTTTTTTGTAGTATAGGGCCCCAACACAAATGGAGATCCTTATGCCCGTTCCCAATTATGACCAATACTGTCAAATGCTCGATAAAGCGCAAGCTGGTGACTATGCCTTCCCGGCAATTAACGTCACTTCAACTTCCACTGCCAACGCCGCCATTAAGGCCTTCGCCGATTTAAAGTGTGACGGAATTATTCAAGTCTCGACTGGAGGTGGGAAATTCGCTTCCGGCCAAGGTATTGGAGATATGGCCCTGGGTGCAATTTCACTGGCCCAGCACGTTCACCTGGTTGCCGAAAAATACAATGTCTACATCGCTCTTCACACCGATCATTGCCATCCTCAGTACGTCGATAGTTTTATGATGCCTCTTATCGAGGAAACCGAAAAAAGAAGAGCAGCGGGACTGCCCAATTTATTTAACTCTCATATGTTTGATGGCTCTGAGCTGCCACTAGAAGAAAATATTAAGATCTCAAAACAACTGCTCGAACGTTGTGCCAAGAACCAAATAATACTAGAAGTTGAAACTGGTGTTGTCGGTGGTGAAGAAGACGGCGTCAATAACGAGGCCTTACCGGCCGACAAGCTCTACACCTCACCAGAAGAAATGGTCGCCATGGCCAAAGAGCTACGGCCTATCGGCAAATTCATGTACGCAGCCACCTTTGGCAATGTTCACGGAGTCTATAAGCCAGGAAATGTAAAACTAACACCGGCCATTTTAAAAAACGGCCAGGACGCGGTCATTGGCCAGCTTGGTGAAGAGGCGCGCCACTGGCTAGTCTTTCACGGTGGTTCAGGTTCTGAGCTGGGTGAAATCCATGAAACTCTAGGTTATGGAGTGGTCAAAATGAACGTCGATACCGATACTCAATACGCCTACACCCGGCCGGTAGTAGAACATATGTTTAAAAATTACGATCAGGTTCTAAAGGTTGAAGGAGAAGTAGGTTCTAAAAAATTCTACGACCCTCGCGCCTGGATGAAGGTTGCCGAAAATGCCATGACTGAAAGAGTGGCGCAATCGATTCGCGATTTAAAGGCCGAAGGAAAATCTCTACTGCAATAAGGACTTATGGGAAGTAATTTTAAAAGTGGCAAGTTCAGTCGCTTCGCGAAATTAGGCAGTACTCTGGTAAAGGCCGGAGGCCAGGTGGCACTCGACCTGGCAAAAGATCGCGCCCAAAATTTAATCAATAAATCAGAAAAGGCCCAAAGCTACCAGCACCGGATCAATGCCGCTAAAGAAATCATCAAAACTATGGGTGAGCTCAAAGGCGCCATGATGAAGTTGGGGCAGATGATTTCGATTACAGAAGACCTGCTGCTGCCACCGGAAATTTCTGCGCTCTTTAAAGAACTACAAAAAAACTCTCCCTCGATGACTCGCGAAGACCTCTTAAAAGTCTTCCATGATAATTTCGAAAAGACTCCTGAAGAATTATTTCAACAGTTTGATTACGACTCGATAGCCGCGGCTTCAATCGGTCAAGTCCACCGGGCGGTACTGCCTACGGGAGAAGTTGTAGCGATAAAAGTTCAGTACCCTGAAATCGTCACCGCTATTAAAAACGATTTTAAAAACCTCGACCAATTAAATGTACTCTTATCATCGCTCATTCCCGGACGCCCTGATATCGGCAATATGGTAGAAGAATTGAAACGCAGCCTGTTGGAAGAATGTGACTACCATAAAGAGGCCGAATACCTCGAGCTGTTTCGGACCGGGCTGGCGCAAGAATTTCCAGACTTATATATCCCCAAGGTTTATCCAGAATTCAGCACTGAAAATATCTTAACCATGGAGTTTCGGGCAGGCGAACCAATCGAAAAGGCGATAAATTTTTCACAAGAAGAGCGCAACCACCTAGGACAGCTCTTATACGACTCCCATCTCTACGCCCTCTATAAATTAAAGCGGATTCATTCCGATCCTCAAAATGGCAATTACCTTTTTCAAAAAGGAGCGGTGACGCTTTTGGATTTTGGTTCAACTCGCGCCTTCAGTGACGAATTTATGATTGATTTTGTCGCTATGATCCTGGCCTTAGAACAAGACCATTATCAAATCTACACCGAGCTTATGCAGAAGATGGATTTCTTTCGCGATGATGATGAGGTCGAGCTCAAAGAGCGTCACTTTGAATTGGTAAAGAAACTCTACCTGCCCTTTTGCCGGCCAGGAAAATACTATCCCGAAACCGATAATCCCTTTTCAATGGTGGGAGATTTTATCAAGGGGATCCGCTTTAAAGGGCGCAAAGCACCTAGAGAAGAATTCCTCTTATTAGACCGCGCTCACTTAGGGCTCTTCACAAAAGTCCGGCACCTGCGAGCAGAGGTCGATTGGCAGAAAAATTCTATAATTTACCGCAAGCATTGGGAAGAATTGGCGTTAGAAAAATATCCCGATCTAGAGAATGTTGATCTTTCGAAGTAACCAGGCGGCTTTTTCACGCAACGCCTGACCTTTCTGAGGGCTGCTGAGCTCTCTTAGAGTTTCGCGCGCCAAATTTTCCGACTCGGCAACGGTTTTCTTGGCCTGCCAGGCGGTAGAACCACCTCTTACAATTTCGGTGGCATTTCTTGAATTGGCACCATTTTGAATATTGATAGACTTTATACTCATGCTCTCTTTTCGGCTGTCCGAGCTTTTTGCTTAAGTATTATTTTTGGCCTAAGCCCTGCCTAAGGGGCTAAAATTGGCGCTTATGATTGCTACAAAGGGAAATAAATTGAGCGCTCCTGCTGTCGGATTGAGCTATTGGCTAAAGGACTTTAAGAGGCTTCGTGCCGCCTTCAAGGCCGCCACGCTGCCACTGCCACCACTGCTTGAATTGACTCTCAATGACCGCCCCTTTTCAGACCAGGAACTGAGTGAAATTGATCCCGAAAAATTTCCCGACACCCGTTTCATCTTCCACACCTATCACCTCAATTTAGGCGGGCCGGAAATAGACCTAAATGCCCTGCCGCGGGCACGCTCTGTGGTCGAGCAATTAAACTCTCCCTGGTACGCCGAAGATATTTGCTTCGAATCTTTCGGGCCCTGCCCGATACCCCATATGGGACTGCCTTACCTGCCTCATCCCAAATTAATGGCACCTTTTTGTCAGCGCATTGAGCAACTTAAAAAAAGTCTCGCCAGGCCTATCCTACTAGAGCACACCCCGACAATTCTTCCGCTAAAAGGTCATGGGATCCTTCGCAGTTTTAGCTTCTTGTCGGAAGCCGCATTGCAAACTGGCAGCGGCCTCTTAATGGACCTAGGCCACCTCTACACTATCGCAAAAAATTTCCAGCTGTCTTTTGAAGATATTGTCGATTCCTACGCCCTCGACCTGGTGGTAGAAATTCACCTGGCAGGGGTCAGTCAGCAAAAGAGTGCCACCGGCACGCTCTATCTCGACGATCATTCCGTCCCGCCGCCTGAGCTATTAGTCGATTTTTTAAAACAGGCGATTGAGCAGGGACGCTTCCCCAATTTAGAGGCGGTGATTCTTGAAAGTTATGACCTACCAATCGAGCAGTATCTTAGCTGTTATCAAAAACTTTCAGACAAGCTAGGCCAGCTTCCAAAAATCAAAGAAGAAGTACTAACTAGCAATGCCTGTCCAGTGCCCGAGGCGGGACAACTTTTTAATAAACAAATTCATGCCCTCTATAGTGGTCTCTTTTTGCATAAGGAATTGATCGACTCTTTCTTTGAAGGTGTACTGGAGCAGAGATACCCCAGCTCCTGGCCATTTCCTATCCCCTCTACTGAGGAGATAGAATACTTTGGCCAGCTCAATCCTAGCGGCTGGTTCTCTAATGTCGCCGATATGCGACGCCGCTACTTAGAGCAAGTTATTTATATCTCGCCCTTTCAATACGCTCTTCTCAATAAGTCGCTCTCAATCTCTCTCGATAAATTTGTCGATACCCACTTAGAAGTAACTTTTGCCAGCCCCACTCGCGATTCTAATAATCAGTTTCTCAAACTATTAAGTCCCTGTGAGTACGAAGTCTTTCGCTGTTGGGGTGGAATTCATATGCTCAATAGTTTCGCTTTTTTTAATAAATTCTGGGCCAGGAAGAGCTCTCTTATGGACTGGAGTGCTAGCGCGCCAGCTCTCTGGCCAATAGAAATATGGGCCGGACTCTTAGACTATGGCCGGATCCGAACACTACTCGGTCACCGCCCAACACTTAAGAAGAAAATGCTTGAGAACCCGGAGTTTTCCTATTGGGAGAACTTGTTTCAATTGCTTATTTCAAAAGGATTCGCGAGTTGCGATGAGAGTGGCCTGATCAGCTGGCAGGGACCTTTTAATATGGTTCAGCTGACTCAGCAATTACTGGATCCGGAAGCCGATGTTTACTTGGAGAGAAATCAAAATCCCAACTGCCTATTGCGCTTTGAATTGCGAGCACAAAGTGGTTCTGAGTACCCAACCCTCGGCCACGTCGACAGCACCCCCTCATAATTTACCAAGTAAAAGCTCAGCCGAAAGGGAAAGCTGGCGATAGCCGGCATTATTAAAATGATGCCAATCACTTGGCCCGTGAATGAGTTTTTGGCGAGCAACTTTTCGAAGGCCCACTCCCGCATCAACAAATGGCAACTCTAAGTCCGAGGCCAGTTTTGCCATTCTACTCGCCAAATAGTCCCTACCCTCTCGTAGCTTTGAGACTGAATGATAGCTCTCGCCACCTTTTTGATAGACCTCAATGCTGACCTGTTCCCCAACCATTTGATAACAACCTAGCACCGAGGGAATGTAGAGAATCCCAATTTTACTGTTGGGGAATTCTTTTTTCAAACGCTCTACCGTCGCCACAAAGACCGCCAACGCCTTTTCTTTCTGTGGCACACTTAAGTCGAGCGCTGGGGACTGCAGAAAATCCGGTAACTGAACTTCTTGATCAGCAATAAGCGCTCGGGTTTTAATTTTAGCCGCTTCTTTTACAGGCGCCGCAGGTGAGTTTAAGTTGACCACACCTAAGCGTTCTTTCAAAAGCTTGCCAAAGAAAGGCAGGGCAATAGAAAAATTAAACCACGAGAGGATCTTCTCTTCGCCATACTCACTTAAAAAATCCTTATTCGAAATAACACTCTCTTCAATAACCGCCGCTAGCGACCGTGAATCCCCGCCGAAGCTCTTTAGCTCGGCCAGGTTATTATTGAGGTCATTGCCTCCGTAAAAGAGCAGTAAGATATTTTTTGGATCGTTTAGGGAGTGGCCCCAATGCTTCTGTGATTCGCGAATCAGGTGATAGGGACGATTGAGAAGTCCGGTTAGGCTACCCAGCCCCCCTTCACCAAAAGTTATAAAGTCACTTTTGAGTTTCTTATGCAAGATGGCGGCGGTGTGAAGGCCCTGCTTAAAAGTTTGATCTTCCGTCTCTAACCAACCTCCCATACCTTGGGCGTAGGAGTCGCCAAAGAGGGCGGTGTACTGCAAAGGTAGCGTCCCACGCTTAAAATCCTGCGCCAGTGGGCGATGCAGTCGTGAAAGATAGACATGGTACTTTAGCGGTAGATGGGGCAGGTAATAAAAAAGCCCCACTTCCAGCGATGTGAAAAGTAGGAGTGTGGAGCATAATGCCAAAAGGATATTTTTCGCCATATTAAAAAATTATAGCGGTAAAAGAGAGGCTTTACTAGAGGCTGACCCCGACAGTTTTAAAAAGTGCCATGGCAGCATTGCGGAAGTTGCCTTTGGTGAAAGTTTCGTACATCACTCCCACCACCTCTTCTTTCTCGCCTACATCAAAGTTGCTCTTCTTGTAGCGGTCGACGAAATTTAACGCCACGATGAATACCGCCGACAGTAAAGGAATTTGGGAAAACTTTAAATTATTGGGAAAGCCCTCCCCCGTGGGTAGCTCATGGTGCTGCTCGATCATTTGCAGTACTTCATGCGGCATCGAGGGATCACAGGAGCGAATGACGTTGGCAATTTTGAGAGGATGGTCCCGGCAATGGGCCGGCCAGGATTCATAGGCATGGCCACTCATCTGTTTATAATCTTCAGTGGTCAGAGTCAGGTCACATAACATGGCGGCCATCCCCATTTTATGTTTGATTTGATCGCTCTGCCAATCAAAGGTGCCAATCATCGAGGTACCAATAAAGGACAGGATCAGGTACTTAAAGAACTCGTCGGAACACTCTCCTTTAAAGTCCGCCAGCAATTCAAAAATAGAAGAGATGCTGCCAATTTTTCCCATCACCATCCTATTGGTGTCTTTGGCATTGGCTATGGAGACCCCGCCCACTCCGATAGTTAAGAGCAGGTGGCGCGTATTATCGTAGAGGTGATTGAGGTCCCCCATCACTTCTTTTAAGTCCTTCTTCTTTTGGATGACCTCTCGCAGGACCCCGGAGACTTTTTCATAATCCTCTTCTCTTAAAAAGATCTCTTGCAGTCCGCGCTCTTTATAACCCTCGAAGGTCTTGCGGATATTGCTACTGGCGTACTCGATCTCAACATGGGAGCCATTTGATTTTTGGATAAAGTAGCTAAAATCAAAATAGCTGCTAAAGCGGATCGCCAGCTCGATAGTCATGGGTACCAGAATTTCATTAGGGTCGATTTTCCCACCCATATCCAACTCCTAAAAAGAGTTATTTCTAAGGCTATTTTAAGGGCTGTAGTAAGGGCAATCAAAAATCTGTTTACTCTTAAGGGAAGTTAAGCGGCTAAGTCCTTAGAAGTCGATTATGGCCTCCTCCCCATAGGGGGATTGGCCTATTTTAGAGGCAGCTTTGCTCAACAGAACTTATGTGTAACTGCTTTAATAAATGACTGAAGGCCTCCAGATCTCCCTGTAATTTGACAAGCGCTGAACCGACAATAACGCCATCGCAGTAGGGCCTTAGAAGCTCGATCTGCTCACCACAATGGATGCCAAAGCCGACGTAGAGTGGCGCTTTTACCCGCTGCCTGACCTGCACTAGGTCAGCTAATAATTGCGGCGGCAATTGCGCCTGCGCTCCGGTCACTCCGCAACGGGAAATATAGTAGAGAAAAGGACCGGTCTGACTCGCCAATTGCTCTACCCGATCGAGAGGAGTGGTGGGAGAGGCCAGGTAAACGAGCGGCAGCTGATCACAAAAGAG
>JABGVH010000024.1 GCA_018646195.1 Halobacteriovoraceae bacterium | reverse complement strand
TAGCTTGCGCGCCACCAGGGTTCTAGGTTTGATGGGCAATGGTTCCAAGATGAGTGCAGTTGCTGAAGGCAAGAATCTTTTGGCCGCCTCGGTGGCAGGAGAGGGCGGGGCGCTGGGAGTCGATGTCATGTTGATTAATGATAAATTAAAGGAATGCCAAAATTTCATGGTCCAATTTTTTGATAACCCAAAGAGTTGTAGCCCCAAGGCCAAAAATAGGCAGGCCCTCGACCAGCGCTATGGCCAATGTAAGCAACTCTTAAATGATAGCGTATTGGCGACCGCCGCCGCCGCTCTTGGTGGCGCCTTTGTTATTGGCGCTCAAACCAAGCGACTTCTGAATGCCAAGAAAGCAGGTGCTCTTCCCAAAGCGCCAGACCAGGTGGCAGAGCGTTCCTTTGATGCCGTTAAGAATTCACTGAGTTCAAATAAGCGCAAGTTCTTTGCCAGGAAGTACGCTTCAAAAAAATATACCAAACTTGATGAGCAGGACAAAGTTTACTTCGCAGGCCTTGCAGACCTAATGGAAAAAGACCTGCGTTCCAGTGGATTAAGTGAGCTTGCTATTAAGAAAAAGGTCAAAGGTTCCTTAGATGAAATCATGGCCACTTGTAAGAAGGCCCGCAACTGATGAAGTACCTATTACTTACTATTTATATTTTATGCACACCCTTATGGGGCAAGGACTGCAGCTATCGCAATTTGACCGGCACTTCCAAAACGGTGGCGGGGGATAGGACCGAGATATTCGAAAACCCCAATGACCCAGGCATCAGGCTTTCATGGGTCGGAATGAAGGCGGTCAATAAAGAGGGAATTGGCAAAATCAATAAAGTGATTGATGGATTTGAAAGTAAATTATGCGATCAATTCAGCTCGCCAGAATTTAAAAGTAAAAATCCAGGAGTTGAAGTTAAGGTCAATAAGATGGACTTCAAGGGTTATTATATTACCTGCACTCCCAGCCCGGCGTGCCTTAGTACGGTTACTGAGCTGACGGCAAAAATCCCAGCTCAAGATGTTCCCAATGCCGCCAATCCAAAAAATGCCAAATTCGAGCTGACCTCCGCCAGAGCAGTCAATTATCAAGAAGGTTATATTAAATCGAAGGTTCAAGTCAGCTATCCCGATTACAAGGTCAATCAAAGCCTGTCAGAATTCATCGACAAAAAACTAAGTGCCGCCGTCAAAGAGGCGACCGGAAGCGATATCTCAAAAATCGATCTTGGTGATGAGACTTTTAAAATTAAGTTGCGCGAGAGCATTGCCGCTATCCGCGCCGGCAAAGGTGACAGCGTCGACCCCAAAATGAAACCTTTGGTGCAGGCCCTAGACGATCTATTAGAGACGCCTTTTGTGGGAACCAATAATCTCGAAAAAGAAATGAAGGCGGCACTTGAAACCGCCGAAGGCGCCACCGTAAAGGGTAAGTATGTCGTCAGTACCGCCATCTCGGGAGACGACCTCTTTGTGATTGTTAAAGATAAGAGTGGAAAAGTCCTAAAAATAGTCGGTGCCGACGCCCGCGGACTGGGTGTCACCAATATGGAGACCCGCTACAATCAAGTGGCCGAACTCTATAAGGGAAAAGGAATTCAATCCACTCAGGATATTTTAGACCTCTCTTCTAGAGCGATCACAGATGCCGATCTAAAAATGGATGGCAGCATTGAGCGCTATAAGAAGGCCATCTTAGAGCGACTTGAAAGTGCCGGGCCCGGCGGATTGGATGATGCCTTGAAGGCGGCCCATCTAGATTACCATCAACTTTCCACAACTGATTCCAAGTTTATGCAAATGAGAACCGCCATGATCCCCAATTGCGTTCCCAAAAATGCTTGCATCTTAGATAGCATCACCGCCACCCATAATTTGTTAAAGGAGATGGAGGTCAGGGGAATCGACGGCCATTTTGGGGATAGCTGCCTGGGGGGCGCCTACTGGATGCGTAAGCTGAAAATCCCGTTTCCCAGTGCCAAATAGCTGATGAAAATAAGAAAAGGCCCCTATACAGGGGCCTTTGTTTTTGAAGAGCGGGAGGGAGAGAGATTACCGCTCTATTTTAAAATGGGGATTAGTCTCGATCTTCTTGGCAAGACTTATGTGAGTAACGAAGTCGACCTGTGAAGACTTCCATAAGTTTTCCAGCTTCGTTCTTATAAGACTTGCTAACAGTCAAAGATTGAACTTTGATATAGCGAGCTTTGATAGGCCAGCAGTTTTCCCAACGCATTTCACGAAGTGCTGGTTTGTAGTCACCTTCTATAAGAGAAGGAATGATAGCTTCGGCATTGGCAACGATTTGAGCTTCGTTAGCTCCGTCAATTTTTGTTGTGAAAAATTTTGTTCCTGTTCCAGCAAATACGTTTGTAGCAACTAGAAGGGCAAGCATTGTGATTAGGGTTTTCATTTTAAGCTCCAAGGTTAGGGTTGTGTTCAATTTATTTTTTTAATAACCGTTCCGGATTGGTTGATTGCAAAGTACAAAAGCCGTTCCCACTCGTCAAAGCACAATTTAATATTTACTTAAAAAGTGTACTCAAATGTGTACGGCCTTGGTGTCACTTTGCTCCCACTGCTTCGTCACGTTTATTGGGAGCGACCAAAAATAAACGCTTTAGAACTGTCGTGACGAACTTTACTAGCAGATTTATAGCATTTAGCTCGTTAAAAAATTAAAAAGCATAAATAAAAATAGGAACGCTATGACGGAAATAAACGAATTACCAAAGATTATTGAGTACATGAATTATCGAGATTACTTGCGGGATTTCTACACTATAAAGAAGAAGTTAAAAAATGATTATAGCTTTAGAACTTTTACTCGCATGGCCGGTCTCAGTAGCCCTAGTCATCTGAAAATGGTGATTGATGGCGATCGCTCGCTAACTAATAATACTGTTCACAAGTATGTAAAAGCGCTGGGACTTAAAAAGAAAAAAGAAGTTTACTATTTTGAGCTTCTTGTCCGCTATACCCAGGAGAAAGACCATCAGACAAAGGTAGAGCTTTTTAAACAGATTATAGAGGAGAAGAAGAAAAAGGGGCTCTCTAAATTAGAAGAAGAGCAGTTTTCTTTCTTGAGCCAATGGCATTGTGTCGCAATTTATGTCTTAGTTGATTTACCGGGTTTTAGCGACGATCCCGATTGGATTGTTTCGAGACTAAAGAAAAAAGTGTCCAAGAAAAATGTAAGTAAGGCCTTGCAAGTCTTAATTGACCTAAAACTGATTGAGCTAGATAGTCAAAAAAAATGGAGTCAGAGCAAGGGCGCCATTTCAACTCCCGATGATATTCGAAATATCGCCATTCAAAGTTATCATCGCGATATGTTGGCACTGGCCGAACAATCTCTAGTTGCTGACAATTGCATTGACCGAGAGTTTAATGGCGTAACTTTCCCAATCAACACTGAGCTTCTCCCCGAGCTCAAAGAAAAAATAAGAAATTTTAGAAAAGAGCTCAATCAATTGACTAGTAATTCAAAAAATCCCAACCAAGTTTACCAAATTAATATTCAACTCTTTCCACTAACCGAGGTTAAAAATGATTAAGACTGCTCTCCCATCCGTCTTTTTGATAATTTTCGTCTACTCCTTTGCCTCCCCAGGCCATGCCACTTTCTTAGAGGGAGGGGTTGATGTTGGAAATGGTCAAATAACCATTACTGGGCTGGCCACCCCCATTTTTTCTAGCGAACAAAAACTGGTCGAATATTCTCAGAAATTATTAGAGAGGATTAAAAGCGGTCGTGGTCGCCGAGTGGCCGACTACCAAGAGCAGGGAAGCTGCGACCCGGCCTATGCAAAATTCTCAAACCTGGCCATTCGCACTCGCTACCCCACCAAAATAGGCCTAGTAGAGCTATTTTCCAAGAAACAGTACCGAGGTCATATCACTGTAAAATTGAAAGACTGCCTGACCGGTGGAGAAATACTTGATGATAGCGAACCAGAATATTTCTAATTTTCTCTAATCTATGAGATATTAGAGGTATGATTCGACTCACTACTCTATTTCTTTTTGTACTCTACTCCTCTAATAGCTTTGCCCATGGAATTAGCGCAGAGGCGAAACGCCTTATGATGGGCGGCGGTTATCTTGAATATCTTTGGTTAGGTGCCGAACATATGATCACCGGCTATGACCATCTACTCTTTCTGTTTGGTGTAATCTTTTTCCTGACTAGTTTTAAAGAGATCGTTAAATTCGTCAGCGTCTTTACCCTCGGCCATAGCATCACGCTAATCACTGCCACTTTCCTTGGCATCAGTGCCAATTATTGGTTAATCGACGCCGTCATCGCGCTCTCGGTCTGTTACAAAGGCTTTGACAATAATCAAGGTTTTACAAGGTACTTAGGATTTAAGAAATCGCCTAATCTTCTGGCCATGGTTCTAATATTTGGTCTAATTCATGGCTTTGGTCTCTCCACTCGACTCCAGCAATTACCACTAGGGGAGAAGGGCACAGATATGCTGATGCGAATAGTCTCTTTTAATGTAGGAGTTGAGATGGGACAGATCGCCGCTCTCTCGCTAATGCTTCTATTGCTAACTGGACTAAGGAAGAAAGAGTGGTGGCAAAATTTGGCACGGGTTTCCAATGACGGTCTAATCGCCGCCGGAGTGTTTTTATTTTTAATGCAGATGCATGGTTACTTACACAGCAGCTCTCCCGATGAATTTAGTTTTTCAAGGGATGAGCATATTCATCACCATGAAGACTTATACCAACAGGCGATGGAAGAGAGGCGTAAAAAACGCAGTCATGGACATGGCCATGATCATGGTGGAAAGTCAGACCACGGACATGACGATTTATAAGAGGATAACTATGAAATATACCTATTACCTATTGGCACTAGTTCTTTCGTTCAGTCTAAGCACTAACTCATTGGCTCACGGGGATCACGATCACCATAGCGCTGTTCCCAAGAAAGTCAGCGGTAGGGCAGCTGAATATATCTCTAAAATGCATATTAAAAGATTGATCAATGAAGAGAAGCTAGCGGGTACTTGGTCAAAGGCCAAACTCTTGAAGAGTGAAATGAAAAAAACTAAGAAAGGTAAAAAAAGTCCTGAATGGCAAATTACTTATCAGAACGAAAAAATTAAAGATGAAAAAAAGAACAAACTATATATTTTCTTAAGCCAATTCGGTAAATTTATTGCAGCAAACCATTCTGGGAAATAGAAATAGGGGGATTGAGCATCCCCCCATTTTACCTAACAGCTTGGAACTGTATACAACTTGCGAAACATAAGTGGACCAAAAGAACGATCTCCTCTTGGTTGCTTATTCACATTGATCATCATTGAT
>JABGVH010000042.1 GCA_018646195.1 Halobacteriovoraceae bacterium | reverse complement strand
TTCGTATTTTTTAAAATCCTCTGGCGTAACAACTTGAAAGCGATGGAATATTTTTACAAATTTTTCTTCGGATAACTTTAAATAGACATCACATGTTACCTTTTCTGTTCCATAGAAATGTTGGGCCTTTACTTTACAGTAATCGGCATTGCGCTCATTTACTCGTGATTGAAGTTCTAAAAATTTATTAATCGATTTATAGAGTGGTGAGGGGTCATCACAGGCCTCATATACTGAAACCATTAGATTGCCTTTAAAGATTCTATTGAGCTGTTTACTATCACCCTTATTACCGGTGACCACAACCGGAAGGCGGGCCGATTCGTTGGCATGGAGGGAGGTTACAAAAGTAGAATAGTCGGTCATGGCATTTGAAAGAATCAGAACAGCAATTTCACTGTCAGCATTGATTTTTTCTTTTACCTGATCGAGGTTATTACAATGGATGATTTCAAAATTGTACTCACCATTAAGCATAAACTCGTAATAATCAGACATTTCTCTATTGGGTTGGGCCAAAACTATTTTACTCAAGAATACCTCTGCTGTTATTCTTATTTATCGGTTTAACACCTCCAATAATTAGTTTAATATTTGAAGGAGAAAGGAGTTAACACTGGTTAAAATTAAAGAACTTAGTGATAAGCAATTGATCCAACAGTTCAACAAATATAAGAAAGTATATGACGAATTAGAACGGGAAAGGCAGAACCGCTTAGAGCTAAAGCCTGAAACCGAGCTTCTCTATACAAAAAATGAACTCGCTACTCGTAAAAAGGAAGCAGTCAAAAGTGAGCCTGTAAAAAAGGTTGAAGAAGTGGCCGAGAAAAAGGAAGATGCCACAGGAGAAGTTGAAGCCGATAACTCTGCTAATTATCAACTGCATATAGATACTGATGAACTTTCACAATTAGAAGCCGACCGAGAAGCAAAAAAGAAAGAAGCCGATCAAGAAGAGGATGACGAAGTTCGAGTGACTCAACTCTTGAAACTTTCAAAAGAACAGCTTGAAGAGCTCAGAAAAGACAAGAAGTAATCTAACATTTAGGTGAATTATGGGACAAGAAATTGGTCAATCTCAATTTCGAGATGAAGATTTACGAATATTTAAACTCAAACTTAAAGAAGAAACTGAACTTCTAGAAAAATGGTTTGAGAATGATTCTTTTCAATATGAAAAACCCATGTGTGGTGTTGAATTAGAGGCATGGATAGTAGACGGGGAGGGGAAACCTTCAGCTTCCAACGAAGAATTATTAAGTAAAATTAATGACCCTAAATTTGTAACTGAAATATCTAAATTTAATTTTGAAATTAATAGTGATCCACACGATATTGACGATAAATTCCTGGCAAATTTAGAGCAAGAACTGCACGGTCTCTGGACTAAGGGTCAAGACAGCGCTGAGGCCTTAGGAAAGAATATCGCTGCGGTTGGAACCCTACCTACTATTTCTGAAAATGAATTAACTCTCGCTAATATGACTTCCTCCCAGCGCTACTTAGCACTCAACGATCAAGTCATGAGTTTAAGGGACGAACGCCCCATTGAGCTTTGGATAAGTGGTCGCGAAGATGAAATAAAAATGAACCGTCCAGATATAATGACAGAGGCGGCTGCCACTTCACTGCAGGTCCATTTATTAGTAGACCCTAAAAAATCGGTCCGTTTTTATAATGCCTGCCAAATTATTTCGGCTCCAATGGTGGCCTTAACCGCCAATTCTCCCTACCTTTTTAAGAAAGGTCTTTGGGATGAAACCCGCCTGGCGGTCTTCGAAAAATCGGTAGAGCTCGATTGTTTTACCGCTAGAGATGGAACTAAAATTACTCGCGTCACTTATGGGGCAGATTACCTAAAAGACTCACTCTTTGAACTTTTTCAAGAGAATTTAGATAAGTTCCCAGTACTTCTTCCCGTACTCCACAAAGACGACACTAATTGGCTCTCCCATTTACGTTTACATAATGGCAATGTTTGGCGTTGGAATCGCCCCATTATCGGGCTCGATGACAAGGCCCGGCCACATTTGAGAATTGAACATCGAGTTAACTCTGCCGGGCCCAGTATTATCGACATCGTCTCTAATGTGGCGCTCTTTTTAGGCCTTACCCACTACTACGCCAATTTAGAAATGGCCCCAGAGAAAATGCTGAGCTTTCAGGACACCCGCCTAAATTTCTATCATTGCTCAAAAACGGGACTTGAAACAGAAGTTAAATGGACAGATGGCAAGTATTGGAACGTGCGCGAGCTTTTGCTCGAAAAATTGATACCCCAGGCAAAACTTGGCCTTGAATCGCTGGGGATTGGCGCATCGGCGATCAAGACCTATCTTGAAGATGTTATTCAAAAGAGAGCTGAGAGTGGTCAGAATGGAGCCGCCTGGCAAAGAAGCTATATTCAAAAACATGGCCGAGATTTTGAAAAGATGCTATTGCAATATGTAGAAAATCAAAAGAAAGGCAGCCCAGTTCACAGCTGGAAAATTTAATCCATGAAACTAAAAGAATTAGATAAATTACCTAAGGGCTTTTTGGAGACGGACAGTCGCCATCTGGTGAACCTTTTTGATGGCCCTACCTTGATTCATTTAAAAGGCGAGCAAGAGCCTCCGCTCTTTGTTTCAATTCTTCTCCATGGTAACGAAATCTCTGGAGTGCTGGCAGTCCAAAAATTTCTAAAACATTTCGAAGGCGCTGTATTGCCGCGATCAATTAGTTTATTAGTTGGAAATGTTTTAGCAGCAGCCGAGGGATATCGACACCTTGATGGCCAACCGGATTACAATAGGATCTGGGCGGGGGGTGAATCTGAGGAAGAGAAGCTGGCAGCAGAAGTTGTCAGTATCATGAAAGAGAAAAAAATCTTTGCCAGTATCGATATCCATAATAATACTGGAAAAAACCCCCATTACACTTGCGTGAATATACTGCATAAGAAGTCAATTTATCTTGGGGGAATGTTTAGCGATACGATGATTTATTTTACCGAACCTCATCAGGTATTAGGAATGGCCTTCTCAAGGTTGGGAGCTTCTACTATAATAGAATGCGGTCTTCCTGGTTCTGTTGATGGGGTAGAGAAAGTTGCTCAGATGCTTATTGATATTATGGAGCTAGAAGATTTTCCAGTTAATCATAATGTAAAAGTATATAAATCTTTTGCTCGAATTAAAGTCCCTGAGCAATCTATCGTTAGCTTTGATGAGGATAATAGTGATTGCGACTTCTGTTTCATTACAGATTTTGACGAATACAATTTTACTAAAATAAAAAAAGGGACAGTTCTCTTCAAAAGGCCTAAGGGTGATCTCAAATTATCTATCATAGATGATATTGGTAAAGATATAAGCGATGATATTTTAAGTTATGAGGGAGAAAGAGTAGTGCTTAAAAAAGATATTATTCCTTCAATGTTTACAAAAGATATCAGAGTTATTCATCAAGACTGTCTGGGTTATCTTCTCTATCCCATCGAATATTAAAACTGTGAATCGCGCCTTCCTGGTCGATTAATTTTCTCGCAACAATTTGGGGGTTTTCCCGCACTTGCTGCCAATTTAGCACTGGGGTACAGCAGGATTCACTTCCTTTTAGCAAGGTACACCATTGTTCCTGACTAAACTGTGCAAAAAGTTTTATTAGTTTAGCTATCAAATCTGGACACTCAGCACTTTTACAGAAATGCTTTTCTTTTAGCTCTTCCTGCTCTGTGACGGTACAAAAATTATCCCAGAATTTTTTTTCAATGGTTCCTAGCGCCATCCATTTTTTATCACTAGTTTGATAACATCGGTACCAGGGTTGATCACCAGAGAGAATATTTTTTAAATGAGGAGTTTCTGGCCCAGCTTCTTCATAAAGTAGCTGGGTCATATTAAGCACCCCATCCAACATTGCAATATCTAGATAACAACCAACTTTTTTCTTTTCGCGCCTATAGAGCGCCGTTGTCAGGGCGGCCAGTGCTTGCAGGCTTCCGCCGGCCATATCGGCCACTTGTAGTGGAAATGGAGCCGGGGGGTTTTGATCTGCCAGTACTCCCGATAGCCCGAGGTAATTTAAGTCGTGTCCGGGTTCATTGCGATAGGGGCCTGATTGCCCGTATCCAGTAAGCGAGCAATAAATTAAGCGAGGAAATTTTTCTTTTAATTGACGATAATCTAGTCCCAGCTTCTGCATTACCCCTGGTCGAAAAGATTCAATTAGAATATCTGTATCAGCAATTAGGCCTAAGACTTTTTGGTAGTCTGCAGGGTCTTTTAGATCAAGTTCTAGTATTTTTTTCCCATTATTTAGGCGGCAATAAGATTTCGAGAGCCCCTGGTGTAGAGGAGGAAAGGCTTTAGCGTAGTCTCCAACAATAGGTGCCTCTATCTTAGTGACCTCCGCACCAAGATCGAGAAGGTAGCGAGAGCAAAGTGGCCCAGGAAGGAGTCGCGAAAAATCTAAAACCTTAACTCCCTCTAACTCAGCTGCCATTATTTAGTCCTTTTGATAAAGGGATTCACTACTTTTGGCCAAATTCTTTAAGAGCTTATTGGGATTAAAGCGCTCTCCATATTTTTTTTGGAAATGCTGGCAATCTTCTAAAAAATTAGCCGGACCACGGTAATCTATATAGCTAAGTGCCCCTCCCGTATATGCGGGGTAGCCCCAGCCTAAAATGGAACCAATATCGCCGTCTCTTGGTGAGTTTAAAATCCCTTCTTCTAAACAACGAAGGGACTCGAGGCTTTGAATAGATAAGAAACGTTTCTTTAGCTCTTCAAGTGTCGGAGGAATATCCCCTATAGGAAAATACTGAGAGAGCTCTGGGGAAAGATATTTTTCTCCTGACTCAGGATATTCATAAAAGCCCTTGCCGGATTTTCTACCTAGCCTACCAAGCTTGTTTACAAATAAGTCGGTAGTGGAATATGTAATTTCGTCGACATTTTCTTTGCCTAGGTCTTCGGCGGTTTGTTTTAAAATATGATACATAAGATCAATACTGACTTCATCGGCCACCGCCAAGGGACCTACTGGCATACCACTGGCCTTTCCTGCATTTTCAATAAGTGCCGGTGGAATGCCTTCACTAAGACAATTAATTCCCTCGTTTATATAGGTGGTAAAGACTCGAGAAGTATAAAAACCTCTTCCATCATTGACTACAATTGGAGTTTTTCCTATTGCCTGACAATAATCAAGACAGTGGGCCAGTGCCTCTTGTGAAGTTTTTTCGCCCATAATAATTTCGACAAGTGGCATTTTATCGACAGGGGAGAAAAAGTGCAGTCCAATAAAATTCTGTGGCCTTGAAGATGCACCTGCAAGGCCTGTAATTGGTAGAGTCGAAGTATTGGAGGCGAATATTGATTTTTCATCAATTACCGCTTCCGCTTCTTCCGTTACCACGGCCTTTATTTGGCGGTCTTCGATTACTGCCTCAATGACTAAGTCACAACCTGCTAAATCAGCGGCATCAGTTGTGGCGGTAATTCGCGAAAGGATTGAGTCGAGCTCTTCTTGAGTCGACCTACCTTTTTTAATAAGTTTTTCCATTACGACTTTACTATAGTCTCTTCCTTTTTCGGCAATTTCTAAGGATAGGTCCTTTAACACAACTTCAATCCCTGCCTTTGCAGAGGAGTAAGCAATTCCGGCGCCCATCATTCCGGCCCCTAAAATACCGACTTTTTGTACTGGGACTTTTGGAAGCTCTGGTCGACCTTCTAATTTATTACATTCATTCATGCCATAAAAAAGGCTACGAATCATTAGCTCGGATTCTTTAGACAGTACTAGCTGAGTAAAATAACGTGACTCTATATCGAGGGCGGTATCGAAATCGACCTGGCAACCCTCGTAGACTGCTTTTAAAATATTCAGTGGAGCAGGGTAATTTCCATAAGTCTTAGCATTTAACATTGCAGTGGCAGCGGGAATTACTTGATAGCCCTTAGGGCTTTGAACGGCCCCTCCAGGAAGGCGGAATCCTTTCTTGTCCCAAGGACGTGAGGCTTCCGGGTTTTGTAAGATATAGTCTCTCGATTTTTCAATTAATTCGGCCCGGTCATTCGCTAATTGATCAATTAGTCCGGCAGCTAAGGCCTTCTGTGGGTTTAAAGTCCGTCCTTGTAAAAGCAAGGGAAGGGCTTTTTCTATGCCTAGCATTCGAGGTAGTCTTTGAGTGCCGCCTCCTCCAGGAAGTAGACCTAGCTGAACTTCAGGCAGGCCTATTTTTGTTTTAGGATGGTCGATCGCTATCCGGTGATGACAGGCCAGGCAGACTTCAAATCCACCACCTAGTGCAGTACCGTTTATTGCCGCAACAACTGGCTTGCCCCAGGTTTCAAAACTTCTAAGAATAGAATGCAATTTAGCGGTAAGCCTCATGCATTCAGCGGGGTCATCTATTTTAGTCACAAAAGCTAAGTCAGCACCGACGATGAATTCTGGTCGGGAGGAGGTTAAAATTAATCCTTTAGCATCTTGATCTTTTATAATTTCCTCTACCATTGACTCTAAGGTGGTAAGAAAATTTTCATTAATCACATTGAGGGGGCGATCTTTTTGATCGATTGTAAGGGTAAAGATGGCGTCATTATCACGATTTATATTGAGCATTAGGCCTCCCTTTCGATAATGGTAGCGATTCCCATACCACCACCAATACATAATGTTATCAGGCCAAAGGTTAAATCTCTTCGCTCTAATTCATCCAATGCAGTAGCTAGTAAGATGGCACCAGTAGCTCCCAGAGGGTGACCCATGGCAATTGCGCCACCATTGATATTGACTTTACTGCGGTCGACTTTTAGCTCATCGATAAAGTTGAGAACAACAGAGGCGAAGGCCTCATTGACTTCAAAGAGGTCGATATCTGAAACTGCTAATCCCGCTCGTGACAAGGCCAACTTCGAAGCTGGCCCTGGGCCTGTAAGCATAATCGTTGGGTCAGTTGAAACTAGTCCCATCGACTTAATGGAACCGCGCGCTTTCATTCCAAGCTCACTACCTGCTTCGGCTGTTCCCAGCAATACAGCAGCAGCACCATCTACAATTCCAGATGAATTACCTGCATGGTGAACATGATTTATTTTTTCAAGTTTAGGATATTTTTGAATCGCTAAGCTATCAAAACCGTATTTTGTGCCAAGGGTTTCGAAGGCCGGGTTTAGTCCTGAGAGTTTGTCCATGCTGGCATCACCGCGAATTGTTTCATCGTGGTCAAGCAGAGTTAAACCGTTGCAGTCGAGGACTGGTATAATTGATTTCTTAAAATAATTCTCTTTCGCGGCGTTTGCCGCCTTTTGCTGACTTTCCAAGGCAAATTGATCGACATCAACTCTGCTATGACCACAAAGTGTCGCAATAAGGTCAGCGGAAATTCCTTGGGGCACAAAATTAGTACTGGTGGCAACATCGGGATCAATCATCCAAGGGCCACCGTCGCTTCCCATGGGAACCCGTGACATTCCTTCAACTCCGCCGGCCACTAATAATTGATGTTGTCCGCAACCAATTCTGCAGGCCGCCTGGTTGACCGCTTCAAGACCCGAGCCACAGAACCGGTTAAGAGTGACCCCAGGAACACTTTCATGAAAACCTGCATAAAGAGCGGCGCTCTTTGCAATACAGCCTCCCTGCTCACTGACTTGGCTTACGCAACCTAAAATAACATCTTCTATCGCGCTAGAGTCAATATCGTTGCGCTTAACAAGCGCCTCAAGCACGGTCTTTGCTAAGTGGATTGGGCGACTACCGTAAAGTGAGCCGCCTTTCTTTCCCTTGCCGCGCGGTGTTCGCACAGCATCATAGATATAGGTCTTTTCCATTTTTATTCCTTTTATTACCGGCACATTGTAGCGGTCAGGGGACTCTTTTACAAAAGTACGAGACAAAAATTCGAATCAATGAAAAAATAGAGCTTATGAAAGTACTTATCATTTGGATTAGCTTATTTTTATCACCCTCTGAGGCGCAAGCTGTAAAATTGGTGGATATCGAACAGTTAGATTGTAGCGCGGACCAAGGTCAAGTAATGATCAATTATGAGCGTAAATTAATTGGTCACAATGTGGCCCAATTTTTTGCCACCATCCAAAAGAAGGGACAGAAGAAAAATGAGGCCGAAGTGATTTTGGTAGAAGGGGTCTTACTTGAAAACCGGTGCCAAGTTCAATTTTTCTCAATTAGCCCTGCCAAAGGACTTTTTGGAATGCGTCTTAAGTACCGGCGTAATGCCAAGTTCCCTCTCAAGCTAATGGGAGATTGGAACTTATTACTAGATAAAAATTTTTTAGCAGATCGTGAAAAGCGAAAAGTATTTTGCACGGTTCCGAATTTAGCAACCTATCAAAAAATGTTCTATGACTGCATTAGAAAACCAAAGGCCAAAGCAACACCTCGACCTCGCCCAACACGAATCCCCGAAGAAGATCTATACCGTGGGGACGGTGGCCAAGGGCAGGGGGGGGCCAAGGCAAAGTGATCCGCTCAAAAAGAGTCAACCAAGTTTATCGGCCCATTAAGAAAAATGCAGGCCTCGAGCTAGACCCGATTTTCAATAATGGGCGAGTCTATTTTTATTCTTTAGGAAGATGGGCGCTCTTTCATGGATTACAAGCTTTGGGATTAGAAGCTGGTGACTCTGTTTTGCTGCCAGAATTCATTTGTAGAGATTTATTAGCTCCGCTGAATAAATTGGGATTAAAAATTCATTATTACTCATTAGACAAAAATTTGAATCCGCAACTTAAAGGTATAGACCTTCCTGTGGCGAAGGCGATAATAGCTGTAAATTACTTCGGCTTTGCCTGTGACCTTTCTCCTTTTAGAGAATATTGCAAACACCATCAGGCGTTTCTTATCGAGGACAATGCCCACGGGTTTTTGAGTAAGGACCCAGATGGAAACTGGCTCGGGTGTCGTGGGGACTTAGGCATATTTAGTTTTAGAAAGACCTTTCCGCTGAGTGATGGAGCGGCACTGTATTTTTCAAAAGAAGTCGAGCTTGTAAAAGAACCGATGTCCCTTGCCCCTCGAGAAAAAAGTTCACGAGACTTTTTGAGTCCTAAAGAACTAATTAGAAATGTTGGGGGCTTTTTTGGGCCAAGTGGTATTCAGTTGGCGACTAAGTGTTTACGACTCGCAAGAAAAGTGGTCAGTGGAAAAGAAATCTCTAGCGCAGACCACGACGACCCTGCCCCAGAACTTGAAATTCCTACCGAGCTTGCCCCATTGGATATGAAAAAATACTTGTCTGAGTTTGATAGCGTTGAAGAAACGGCAAAAAGACTTGAGCTCTTCAATGAAATTGGCGAATTATTAAAAGGGCAGGACTGTCGCCCGCTACATAGCTCGCTACCTAGCAATTGTGTCCCTTATAGTTTCGCTTTCTTTAGTAGCGACGCTGCCATTGGCAGAATCAAAGAAGTGCTTAGGAAAAAAGGCCTTGAATGTTTTAATTGGCCAGAGCTTCCTCTTGCAGTTCGAAAAAATGCCCCTGATATCTACAATCAGCTTTGGCTGGTTCGATGGGTTTGGTAACTGCTATTCTTTTAACAAGTAGGTCAGTGGAATCTTTAGTCTTCGTGCCCAATCAAGCTCTGTATGGTCTGCGTAGGGAAATACTCGATAGCTAAATTGCTCGGCTGGAAATTGATAGACCGTGGTTAGGTCTTCTACAAATTTTTGGGCCGGGGCCGAATAATTGCTATCTTGACCCTTACCTCCATGATCAAAATAAAAGCGTATGTCTTTAGAGGGAATCGGATTTTCTTTTAAAAATTTATAGAGCTCGTATTCATGAGCAAATACAGGAAGTGATAGGCCTGCTCCTTTTGAAAAGGTGTCACCATGCTTCCAAACTAAGGTGAAACTAATTAAGGCCCCCATGCTTGAACCCATAACCATAGTATGCTGACGCTCAGTTCGAGTTCTATAGTTTTGATCTATAAAAGGTTTTAAGGTATCGATCAGAAATCGAGCATAGTGCTTACCTTTTTTTCTGTAAGTATATTCTCCATTGCGGTCACTGCCGCTAGGAATACCCACTACAATAAAACCTCTCAACAATTGACTCTCAATTAATTGGGTTGAGGTCTCATCGACTCCCCATTCGTTACCAAACATATTGGTGTTGGGGTCAAAGAGGTTTTGTCCGTCATGCATGTAGAGTACTGGGTAATGACCTTTTCCTATGCGATAGGATGGTGGTAGCCAAACAGTGATGTCTCTTTGATTTTTTAATTGAGGAGAGTAAAAATCGCGATGAGTTCTAAATGCACCAACTTTCTTCCAGGCAGGCAGGTCGCTCCAATTGGCGACGCTAATGGTATTTTTTTCATTTGCTGTAAATGTTCGGTTGGGAAGAATTTCTCCTCGCGAAGTAGCGGCCTGATTTTGCCAGCTACCTCTAGTAATTTTATAAGGAAAACTAAGACTGAGATCTTTTTGAGCTAAATCGATTTTATAATTGCCAGGGCCAAGTTTTTCAAGCTGCAGGCAATCGGCTTCCCAATAGCATTTTCCAGGGATATCTCCAGTCAGGTAAATCTTTTGCCCTTCCGGTGTATTGGGAGGGATATTGACTACCAGCTCTAAGCTATAGGCATTAGAGATTGTGTAGAGAAGTAGTCCAAAGATAAATTTCGCCTGCATTTTTTGGTCCCGGAAAGATTCGTCGCTTCCATCTTAGGAAGAGTGAAAGAAGACGTCTAATTCTTTTACAAAGGTCCTAAATAAGGCGCTTCTTCATCTCTAAGTACATGAAATTAGAAAGGATGGTGGGGCCCTTCTCGGCCTCCAATTTGCACTTTATTGCTTACTAATACCTTTGAACCACTGAGAACTATGAAAAATTCGACCTTCGCAACAATCGCCTTTTGCTGGCTTTTTGGACTCAATCTGGCCTATGGGGCAGATTTAAGTAATTTAGAAATCAGTCAAATGCAGGGTCAATTGACCGGCCTGCATATCGAACTACAAAAAACCGTTATCAAATCTCTCGATCAAAAAAGCGACGAAAGTAAGACTTTTTTAAATACCGCTGAAAGGCGCAACTTAATTGCCAACCTAGAAAAGCACCAAGTGCTCTATAAAAAGCTGCAAAAAAATATGGCAACTCGCTATTTTAATTTGGGTAGCGAAAAGGCCTCTAAGCAACGCCAATTGGCAGCTACATTAATTTACTACGGTTCTGTGGCGCGATTACTTGGAACGGTGATGGATCACTCCAGTATAATCGGACTTTTTAATGAGCCTGGAAAAGTTGGGAACTTAGACCACAATTTTATGATCACTTTACTTTGGGAGTTTATGGGGCAAACCCGTCGCTGTCGCGATCATAGAAGAAGAAGAGTTAAAGACCTGGCCAGTTGCAAGAGAATGACGATTGCCGAACTATTGATTCAAAGGAAAGAATTTTCGTCTCTCGTTAGAAATATGAAGTTACCCAGCACAACTAAAATATTAATGCGTGAGGGGTTGAATGATTATATTTTTTACCTCGACCGAATTATTAATAACGATAAGAAATTCGTCAATAATAAATACTTCTTTAGGGGAGCGATCTATAAACTAAAGGCCTCGGCGCTAGATTTACTAGGGAGGGTCTTTTTACCAGGTAAAAACTTAATATCTGATCCCTACAAGAAGAAAATACAGGCAGATTTAATGCCTGGTGATATCTGTATTGTTAATCGAGATAAGGCCCTATCAAATGTCGCCTTCTCTGGTTGGTGGAGTCATGGTCTGATGCATATTGGTGGACCTGCAAAAATCGATAAATTTTTCTCAAGCGATGAAGAAGTCACCATATATTATTCAAAACGCTGTAGTGACGAAAAATTAGATTGTAATAGCTTCAGTGGTTATTTGGATAAGAAGTTTCCCTCTAAAAGGGCCGAGCAAAAAAATCCAAAAGATTCTAATTGGCCAAATTCAATAATTGAGGCAGTTGCTGATGGAGTTGTCATTCGGCCTATTTCCAAATCCTTTAACTTTAATCGCGCCACCTGCTTTCGGCCAAAACTCTCTAAGAGAGAAAAGGCGCTGGCGATAGAAGAGGCCTTTAGTAATGTAGGTAAGCCTTATGACTTTAATTTCGATGCAAGAACCTATGGCCGTTTGGCCTGTACAGAATTAATTCTATGGTCTTATATGCCCGACCCAGAGAAGGGCAAGACCGGACTGCATTGGATAAATTCAGTTATCATGAAAATTCCGGCACTCTATGGCTTTGATGTCGTAAAATCTTACTTTAAATACCGTGATCTAGACTTCCTCTTTTACTATGAATCTGGCCGTAAACTTGATCAATTAAGGGAGATGTCGGAGGAAGACCTCAAGAAAACCATAGACTTAACAGGCATCTAGACGGGTGCATCATTTTATGATAAATCAACCCTATGAGTGAACTACAAGTTAATTCTATTTATCTGGCGACAGAAGGCGAGGGGACTCAAATTGGGACTCCCCAGGTTTTTGTCCGGTTACAAGGTTGCACCATAGGTTGTCTCAACTGCGACTCCAAAGATACCTGGGATTTTAACTCTGAGCTTACTCAGTCGATAGATGAAATTCTGCACCAAGTATCGAGCCTGTCACAACAAGGTAAGATTAAGCGGGTTTCGATAACTGGTGGAGACCCTCTCCACCCCAGCCACGATGCCGGGCTTAAAGCACTAGTTAAAAGTCTCAAGGCCCATCGCTATCAAATTAATCTTGAAGCGGCAGGAACTCGAATCAGCGATGAGCTTTTCGATGCCTTAGACTATATTAGTTTTGACTATAAAACTCCTTCTACTGGTATTGTCACCAAGCTCTCACTAATTGAAAGAATGAGTCGTCAATTCCCAGGTAAATTTCAAGTTAAAGCTGTCATTGAAAATGAAGCAGACTACCGCTACGTACTGGATGCCTATAAAAAGTTAGAGGCCCTTGGAACGGATCTTAGTTTTCCCTGGTGCCTAACACCTGCCTACAATCTGGAAGAAGAGTTTCCAAAAGAGCGCTTTATGTCGCTTTTTAAATGGAATATTGAAGACGGTTACCAATTCAGAGTGATCGGTCAGCAGCATAAATGGGTCTTCGGCCCAGATCAAAAACAAGTCTAGAAGTAAAATTAGTTAAAAGAGTTTTGTTCGAGTGTCTTCGCTTTTTGCGGCACCCATGCCATCATCAACAGCTGCCTCAGTAGTTGCCACACCTGCATTCCCGGCGGCTTCTTTTTCACGAATTTCTAACATCTTTGTGCCGTAATCTTTTAGGCATTGCAGAGTAATGAGGGTGTAACCGATTTTTGCGGCGACTTCTAAATCTTTATCACTATGCTCATGGGTGACGACCACTAAGCGATGCGCCTTAGGAAGTTTCTTTATGGCGACTTTTAAAAGGTTGGCGGCCTTAACTAAGGCGGGAACACAGTAGACACAGTAATGCTTATCCCCTTTAGGATTGGCACAAGTAAAGTTCCAAAGGGTCGACTTACTTTTAATCGGCACAACTGAATAGTTGAAGGCCTTAAAAGTTAAGGAACAAGCGGTAATGTATTTTGCTAGTGTTTTATCTGCCATACCTTCCTATTATATAAAAGTTTATCGGATAAGGGCTTGATTTTCTTGAATGACCGAGTGAAGTGCTCTGTAATTAGAACTGAGTCCAATTTTCCTTAACTTGTTTTGAAAATGGGTAGAGGTTGAAAGTCCCTATACCCTTTGTAATAAGGGTTTCACCGTTTCGGATAGATCCACTAGTGACCACCAGGCTTTTCCCTTTAAAATCGATTTCGCCTTCACCAACTAAATGATCTCCCAATTTTGCCGGGTTTAAATAATTTATCTTGAATTCCACAGTAGAACAGAGGCAATCTTGAGTGATGGCATGAGATAAAGCGGTCACTCCAAGAATATTATCCATCAGCCCGGCCAGTACTCCACCATGGCAAGTATCGGGTGAGCTTAGGTGTTTTTTCTCAATTTCTAATTTGTACTGCAATTTACCTGGGGCAATTATTTTTAATTGATATCCCATATGCAGGTCAAATTGGTTAATTTTCTTATAGAGTTTTTCTAGTTCTACAACGTCCATATTCAGTCCAATAATAATGTCTGAGAGCTAGAATTTTTTACTCCAGGCCTTATACTGAGGCCTCGCCCTAACTCCTTCCCAAGTCCAGAGGCAACCGAGCAATTCGATGAAGTTCTAGTTGCAGAGTGCCCCAGCCTTGAATAAACAAGCTCTAAACTTTTTGATAAGTTCTTTTGCAAAAGGACCAATGAGCCAGGGGGGATTTTTTCTTTGGACTCTTTTAGTTTCTCACAAAACCCGAGTGCCAGCCCGCGCATGAAACTATTTTTCTTAGAGATACCTTTAAAAAAGGGATCGCTCTCTCTGGCCTTATTCCATAGGTGATCTATTTCATTATCTAAAAAAGAGGCCACATAGTCGGCCATTTCTACATTAACTTTCGAACCTACTACCTCTAAATAACAGATGCCCTTTCCATGATTAAATACCGGCTGGACAAAGAAATTTTGTAAAATTTCATATATAGCATGTAGCTTTCCATTATTTCTCTTTGCTTCAAGAACTCTTTTTACATAGACGGTCTCTTCACTCTCAAGTGAGTGGAAGTCCTGTTGATCAAGTTGGCACAGCTCAAGATTATGGCGGTAAAGTAATTCATTGGCCTTAAGGGTGGCGGTTTCTGCCTCAAATTTGTTACAGCTTGAGGCGAGGGCCAATAGTTTTTTTACTTTTTCAAGTAGTCTTAGCTCTTTGTGATTGCTTTCAATTTTGCTATTTTCCAATTCCAAATTACTGTATGCCGAGCTGACTTCAGCTCCCCAGCCATAGCTATGACAAATTTGTTTGAATTCAGGGCCGTGTGGTTTTTTACTATTCCTATACTTTAAATAAGTAACAAAATGTGCCAGTTCGTGGCGAAGGACATTCAAGATGACTTCGTTCTTAGCACCGGTCATCAGTTTTTTATGGATTCCGATTTGGTAGGTATTAGAGTCAAAATAACCGAGGGAGCTGGAACTTTCAAAAACTACTATATGGAAGGGGATAGTATGACCGCAGTATTCAACACGACTGCGATTAACCAGCATTCCCATTTCTTCTCTTAGTATCTTGCGGGCAGAGCTACGCAGCCTAGATACAAAACTATTAATGGTCTTCGAGTAGAGAAACAATCGCTATCCGTCAGTTTTATTTAATGATGTGCAGTTACACTTGCCTTTAAGTATTCTCGATTCATCCTGGAGATATTAGAAATTTTTATTCCCTTTGGACATTGCGCCTCACACTCTGCTTCGTTAGTGCAATTTCCAAAACCAAGATCATCCATTTTTGAAACCATGTTTTGGACTCTAGTCGACGCTTCTTCTTGACCTTGTGGAAGAAGGGCAAGCTGAGAGACCTTGGCCGATACAAAGAGCATCGCCGAAGCATTTTTACAGCTGGCAACACAAGCGGCACAACCGATGCAAGAAGCGGCGTCCATCGCCAGTTCAGCTTTGTCCTTACCAATTAAAATGGAATTGGCGTCTTGAGCGTTTCCAGTCGAAACATTGACGTAGCCACCAGCACTCATAATGTCATCAAAAGCACTTCGATCAACCATCAGGTCTTTATGCAGAGGAAAGGCCTTAGCACGCCAAGGTTCGATAACGATTGTATCGCCATCTTTAAATTTTCTCATATGTAATTGGCAAGTTGTTGTTTCTCTCTCTGGTCCATGGGCCTGACCATTAATCATTAGAGAGCACATCCCGCAGATTCCCTCACGACAATCATGATCGAAGGCCACGGGGTCTTGCCCCTGGTTGATCAGATTCTCATTTAAAAGGTCCAACATCTCCAAAAACGACATGTCAGGGGAAACACCCTCTAGGCGATAATCCACTATACTGCCTTTAACATTGGCCCCTTCTTGGCGCCATATTTTGAGGTTCAGTGTCATATTATTTTTATCACTCATGGGAGCTCCTATTTATAACTTCTTTGAGTTAGAGGGACGTTTGGAAAATCCAATTCTTCAACATTACGATTGGGCTCTTTATTGTCGCCAGTATATTCCCAAGCGGCAACGTGACAGAAGTTATCATCTTGTCTCAAAGCTTCATTTTCATCAGTTTGACTTTCTTCTCGAAAGTGACCACCACAAGATTCTGGCCTCTCTAGCGCGTCTCTTGCCATAAGTTCACCGAGCTCTAAAAAGTCAGCCACTCTATTGGCTTTTTCAAGTTCAATATTAATACCGTCGTTAGTCCCCGTAACTTTCACATCTTTCCAGAATTTTGCTCGAAGCTCAGCTATTTTCTTAATACCCGTTTTCAGGCCGGCCTCATTCCTGGCCATGCCCACGTATTCCCACATGTACTGACCAAGTTCTTTATGAAAGCTATCTACTGAGCGGCCGCCATTTATTCCTAATAATTTATTGAAGCGGTCTTTAGCACTCTTAAGTGAGGTTTCAAATTCGGGGTGATCTGTATCGATTTTGTTTTGATCTGGTTTTTCTGTGACCAGGTAATTACCGAGAGTATAAGGAATGACAAAGTAACCGTCGGCCAATCCTTGCATAAGCGCCGATGCCCCAAGCCGATTTGCACCGTGATCGGAGAAGTTCGCTTCCCCAAGACAGAAACAGCCTGGAATCGATGTTTGTAAATGGTAATCCACCCACAGGCCACCCATCGTGTAATGGACGGCGGGATAAATTCTCATTGGAACTGAATAGGGGTCTTCATCAGTAATCCTATTATACATATCAAAAAGGTTACCGTATTTTTCTTTAATCGTGTCGAGGCCATCACGTTTGATGGCATCTCTGAAATCTAGAAAGACAGCAACTTTTGTAGCGCCAACACCTTTACCTTCGTCGACTGCTTGCTTTCCGTTCCTACTGGCAACATCTCTAGGAACCAGGTTACCAAAGGAAGGATATTTTCTTTCGAGGTAATAATCTCGTTCTTCGTCTGGGATATCGGCGGCTTTTCGCTCATCTGCTTTGGCCTTAGGAACCCATACTCTTCCGTCGTTTCTTAAAGACTCAGACATAAGTGTTAGCTTACTTTGATTTTCACCATGCACTGGAATACAGGTAGGGTGAATTTGGGTGTAGCAAGGGTTAGCAAAGTAGGCGCCTTTCTTATAGGCCTTCCAAGCTGCAGAGCTATTTGAGGTCATGGCATTGGTACTTAGGAAATAGACATTTCCATATCCACCGGTACAAAGAAGAACAGCATCGCCAGAATGTTTTTCAAATTCACCAGTAATTATATTACGAGTGATAATACCCCGGGCCTTCCCGTCTACTAGTACCAGCTCCACCATTTCTTGACGGGTGTGGACTTTAATTTTTCCTTTATTAACTTCTTTCATCATGCTGGAGTAGGCACCTAGCAATAATTGCTGGCCTGTCTGCCCGCGGGCATAGAAAGTTCTAGAAACCTGGGCCCCACCAAAGGAGCGGTTAGCGAGAGTTCCACCGTAATCTCTAGCAAATGGCACGCCTTGAGCGGCACATTGGTCAATTATATTATTGGCCACTTGAGCAAGGCGGTAAACATTGGCCTCACGAGCGCGGTAGTCCCCACCTTTTACAGTGTCATAGAAAAGTCTCCAAACCGAATCACCATCATTGGGATAATTTTTGGCAGCATTAATACCACCTTGAGCGGCAATCGAATGAGCGCGTCTTGGGGAATCTTGAATGCAAAAACTATCAATTTCATAGCCAAGTTCGGCCAGAGTGGAGGCGGCAGAAGCTCCTGCCAGTCCAGTTCCTACAATAATGATTTTAAATTTTCTTTTATTGGCCGGATTAACCAGCTTCATTTTAAAACGATGCTTATCCCATAGCTCTTCAATTGGTCCTTGGGGTACATTTCCATCTATTTTCTTGCTCATTCTAGTAGCCTCCTTTTGCTAAATAGCAATACAGGGGTAGGGCGGAGTAACCGACAGTCATAGCTACAGCGTATAGTTTGGCGATTAATTTAATACAAGGGGTATACTTTGGATGATCGACTCCAAGCGACTGGAAGGCAGACCAAAAGCCATGGCTTAGGTGGATTCCAAGGGCCACCATACAGGCGATGTAAATAAATACATTGAGAGGAGCGGAAAAATACTCTATCAAAAGGCGATAGAGGTCTCGCATCTCGACTCCACCATGAGAGATTGTATAATAAGGTCCGTATTTAAAATTGATTAGGTGATAAATTAGGAAGGCTAAAATTATTAGGCCAGTATAAGGCATGGTAGCACTAGCAAAAGTAGCCCCGGCGCCAGAATGCTGTTTAACAAAATAGCGATCTGGCCTGGCCTTTCTATTTTCTACCGTAAGCCGTATCCCCATTCCAATATGAAATAAGAAGAGAGAAGCTAAGATAGCTTCCGCCAAATAGATTAGTGGGTTGGTGATCAGCGTATGTGCATAAGTGTTAAAGGCTTCAGCTCCGACATAGATCAAGCAATTGCCGATCAGGTGGGAAACTAAGAACCCGCAGAGCATTAGCCCTGAAACTGCCATCATCTGTTTTTTAACGATGGATGAATTAAGTGTTTTCATTAATTTGGAGGCCATATTTGGAATCCCTTTAAATCTGATGAGTAATATTTGAAAGCCGGTCAATTTTAGCCCAAGTCTTTCAAGAGGTTAAGGATTTTTATAACTTATCTTTCCTAATTACTAGAAATTTTGGAAATTGACACAATAAATAATTATGATAAATACTGCTTCCATAAATAATTATTAGAACTGGAGTCCCCTTGTTACCTAATCCAAATGACCTTCGTTTTTTTATAGAAGTGAGTCGAACTCACAATCTTTCTCGTGCTGCGGAGCGACTGGGCGTAACACAGCCGGCCCTAAGCCAAGGGATGCGCCGCTTAGAGCAAAATATTGGCCAGCAACTCTTATTGCGCGGCAAAGGGGGAGTGAAGCTAACAAAGTGCGGGGAGAAATTGGTTTTTAAGGCCAAGCACCTACTTGAAGATTGGGAAAAAATAAAAGAAGAAGCAGAGCGTGATGGGGAGGACCTGAGAGGTCGTTACTCCATCGGTATGCACTCTTCAGTTGCGCTCTATAGCCTGCGCCATTTTGTGCCACAATTATTAGCAAAGTTTCCCAATCTTGAGTTTAAGTTAGTTCATGAACTTTCCCGTCGCATAACAGAAGATGTCATAAGCTTTAAAATTGATTTTGGAATTGTCGTCAACCCGGTCCAGCACCCGGATTTAGTAATTCGGGAGTTATTCCGAGATGAAGTATCTTTTTGGCGATCGAAGAAAGAAACCGCGATGAATAGTATTGATGGAAAGGACAAGGTTTTAATAATTGAGCCAGAGCTACTTCAAACACAAGAAATGCTGGGAAAATTAAGTAAGAAAAAAATGCATTTTAAGCGCCAATTAACCTCTTCAAATTTAGAAGTAATAAAGGATATGACTCTGGCCGGTTGTGGTGTCGGTGTAGTTCCTGGGCGGGTTGTAGGCGAGCACAGTAAGAAAATGGAAATAGTTCCTGGCTGGCCTAAATTTTCCGATAAAATCTGCTTAATTTACCGGGCCGATGTTCAAAAGAGTCCCGCTTCTCGCAAAATGACGGGCCTAATTCAAGAATACTTAAAAAATAAATAGAGCTTTTTTGTTACAAAATAAATAAAGTAAGCTAAAAAGTGAGTACCAATACTAACCATAAGGACTATAGCGATGGACGAATATACCATTACTTTTCAAAGTGAAGGCGAACACGCCCCCGTAAAATTAACAGCCGGTAAGACCCTAATGGAGAGTTTTGATAAAGAGATTTCACCAATTCGCTATGGTTGCGAAGGCGGAGTTTGCGGAACTTGCTTAGTTAATATTTTGGAAGGCGCCGATCATGTTAACGCACCTGACGATGAAGAGAAGGAAACTCTCGAAGAGTTGGCAACAACACCTCAAGCACGCCTGGCTTGCCGGCTAGAAGTCAGTGGAGATATTAAAGTTGAATACGTTGGCTTTAACGGCTAGTTAAAAATATAGGCCAGTCTCGGCGAAATCCTTACAATTATTTTTTCGATAAACGTACCCTTGCACATTTGGGCCCAATGCCTTTTCAACAGCGGCTGGGTGTCTATTTCATTTTGCAATTGAGAGCTTGGGATAAGTGAAAATTTATTGGTTTTGGAATCGTAAATCGGAATGCTTTCTTTTAAATTAAAACTGTCTCCATATTTAACATCTTTTACTTTATCTCCTCTCACTTGAAAACGCCGCGCCATGGGATAGACTGTAGGGCCATCGTCTAAGTTGCGGGCCAGGCGAATAATAAGTGAGCCGATGTCTTCTGCAAAAAACTGGATATGGGCGAATCCACCCAAGTCACTGTAGAGGTTTTGCTTAACAAAAAAATAATCACCGGCCTTCATTTCTTGGAAGTCGTCATTTGAAGCAATATTTGAAATAATTTCTGTCTGCGTTATATTCCATTTCTTCCAATGATCGGACAGTCCAAAAATAGAGAGCACAAAGATGCTGCTTATTAAGCCAAATAACACTCTATTCTTAAGTGCTAGCCATAAAAAGAGGTAGCTAACTAAGAAAGAAGTGAAAAAAGTGACTCTGTTTCCCAGTCCAAAAGCGATCTGTGGATAACGGCCTGTCAGGGCATAAACCCCTAATGAGGCCAATGTCATAGTGCCTAGGGCACAGAAGAGAGGAATGTTGAAAGATAAACTGAGCTGCTTTTTCTTATAATAGTAATTGAGAAAGACAATTGTAGAGATTGCCAAAATAAAGGACAGAAATGAAAGTGAGAGTATCGAACTAGTTAGCTTGAATAAAAAAGAAGGGCCAAAGTTGGTATCGAGGTAAGTTCCGGCCTGCAAAACAAGAGACTTTAAAAGGCTTAAAAGCTTATTAGATACGAACTGACCGGTGCCTTTTTTATCCCCCGGCAAAGTAAGGAAATAAAGTACATAGAGGAAGTGGGGAGTCGCAAAAAAGGCCAATTGTTTCCATTTTTTTTCCAGGAAAAATAGCACCATAAGCCCTGCTGCCATTGGTACTGAGGAATAACTGAAGAAGGAGGCGAAAAGGACAATTAGAGTGCCGCTCCAAAATTTTTCATTCTGTATTAAATAGGCGCCCAAGAATAAATAGAAGCAGGTATGGGTTATATAGCTACCTGTGAACCAATAGGTCGTGGAGTCGTGAAGTGGGTAAAAAATGATTAAAAAAGAAAGAATTAGTGCAGTCGGTTTACTGGCATATTTTTCAAAAAATTTGCCCAGCATGGCGACGGTAATGAAGTTAAAAACGATTCTAATCAACTCGTATCCGCTAGGGGAAAATTTTAAGTATTTGAATATATAGGAATGCAAAACATACCAGGGAAGATAGCCCCAATGCTTGGTATCGATATTGCTGAAATCGAGCTGATTTTTGCTCCAAAACCAGGCATTTGAATAGTCGTCTGAATGGATTCCAGTGAAGAGCCCCAAATAGAGGCAAACGAGCAGTAAAAGTGCCAGGCTCCAGTCCTTTGACGCATAGTGACTAAATGTAAAATTCATAGGCAGACTCTTCATAATGCTATATTAATTAATGACGATTTATTTATTATAGAACCTTACGTAAGCAGATGAAAACTGAAAGGTTTTTGAACAAGTGAAAGGAAACATATTATGGAAATCCCTGTACCGATAAAACGTTTTAAATTAAAAATCGATGAAGATGATTTTGATCCGATCAATATGAATCGGGATCATATGGAGAAAAAATACCTTTCCGTTACAAAAGAATCAGCAGGTCGTCGGAATATTTGTTTAATCAACCCAAGAGTTGAAAATAGATCCCAAAATAAAGCGGTCCAGGCGATTATGAATTTAACGTTTCCAACAAGCTTGGGAATTTTGTCTTCTTATATTATGAAATTTGGAATGTATAATTTTGACATCATTGACGAGCAAATCGATGTCTTCGACTTAGAAAGCGACGATATCAAAAAGTATGTCGATTCGATGGTGGCTCCTAAGATTGTTGGCTTTAGTGTGCTTACTCTTAATGTAGGGCGCGCAACCGAAATTGCCGCAAAAGTCAAAGAGGCCGACCCTGAAGTAACAGTTGTTTTTGGTGGTATTCACCCGACTGTCGCCGACAGTGACTGCCTCAAGCACGATTGTGTTGATGTCTGTGTAAGAGGAGAGGGAGAACGCTCTTTTAAATTACTATGCCAACATATTTTAGCAGGTGAGGACTATAGCCATATAGATGGCCTGTCTGTAAAAGTAGACGGCAAAGTTGTACAGAATCCCGCCACTCCACTTTTAAAAGACCTCGATCAAGTTCCGGCCTTTCCCTATTTTTTATTTGAAAAAGACAAAGACCTTTACCCTGATTTTTCGGCGCTTTTTACTTCTAGAGGCTGCCCTTATAAGTGCACCTTCTGCTCTTCGCGAGATATTACTGGTTTAACTTATCGCTTTAATTCGGCCGAGAGAACCTTAGAAGAAATTGAAATTTTAGTCGAACGTTACGGACAGAAATCGATCCACTTGATGGACGATAATATTGGAGTTAATAAGAAGCAATTTTTCAAATTATGCCAAGCGATTAAAGATAAAGGCTGGGCCGAAAAGGTTGCTTTTGAAGGCTCAATGAGAGGCGACGACGCCACTTATAAGGTTCTAAGAGCTGCTAAAGAAGCCGGATTTAGAATGGTTTATTACGGTCTTGAAACTGGTAGTGAAAGATTAATGAAGGACCTTAAAAAAGGTGAGACTGTTCAAGAGATTATTGACGCTATCTATAGGGCCAAAGAAGTTGGAATTATGGTTGGGACAACAATTATCTTTGGTCTTCCAGATGAACTTCACCAGGACCGCTTGGACTGTATAAAACTACTCAAAAATGTGCCTCTCGATTCGGTTCGCTACAATACCTTAGCTCCTTATCCTGGAACACCTCTATACAATGTTTTCATGCCTCGCGGACAAGTAAAAGTTAAAGGAAATTGGGAGAATTTTGGTGTCCAGTATATGTGGGAGTCAGATGACATTCCCTATGTACCAGAGACCAGCGACCGACTTGAACTTATCCATGACACCATGACTGCCAACTTAGCTGCTTATATTAGTTGGGAAGGAATTAAGAATATGATCTTTTCTCCGACTCATGGGGGGAATGTTATAAAGCTTTCAGAGAAGTGGTACACCTCATTTACAGACCTATGGAAGCTCTTTAACCTCGGGAAGTTTTTAATCCTTCGCTACTTAAGTGTTAAAGTTCGCTATTGGATAAGAAGACTAACAGGGCGACTAGAGGGCAAACCACTAGTCATCAACGAAAGACAGGTCAATTAAACTGTGGATACACTAACTATCATTGGATTAATCGTAGGAGGAGGAGCAGTAGGCTTTCTCCTCCTCTGTATTTTTGGCGCTTTTGTTTATTTAAAGTTTTTAGAATTGGCCAAGAAAAATTACACATAGACATAGAAGTGGAGAGAGATAATGGAAAAAGTTAATGTCGCGCTTGTTGGTTACGGTTATTGGGGAAAGAACCTCGCCCGTGTCTACCATTCTTGTCCTCTCTCAAATTTACATACCATCTGTGAAATGAATGAGGGCCAGGCCAGTAAGGCCAAAGATGCCTTTCCCGATACTGAAGTCATTGCTGATTATAATAATGTTCTAAATAATTCGGATATTTCTACGGTTCTTATTGCCACTCCGGTTTCGTTTCATTATGAGTTGGCCAAACAGGCAATCTTGGCCGGTAAAGATGTTTTCATCGAAAAGCCAATGACTCAATACTCTTGGGAAAGTGAAGAGTTAGTAAGCCTGGCGAAAGAGCATGGCCGAATAATTATGGTTGACCATACTTTTCTCTATACCGGTGCAGTTAAAAAAATCAAAGAGTATATAAGTTCAGGAGAGCTAGGGAAATTAACCTACTTTGATTCAGTTCGAGTAAACCTCGGTCTTTTTCAGCACGATGTAAATGTTGTTTATGATCTAGCCCCTCATGACCTGGCGATTCTCGATTACTTGGTTGAGCAGACCCCGACTTCAGTAATGGCAATGGGTAAGAGCCACGCAAATAATGACATCGCCAGTTTGGCCTACCTTCATATTGAATATCCCGACAATTTTATCGCTCACTTTCATTTTAATTGGATGGCACCAGTTAAACTTAGAAGAACTATTATTGGTGGTGATAAAAAAATGATTCTTTTTGATGACCTTGAGCCTAGTGAGAAAATCAAAATTTACGATAAAGGAATAGTGGTCAATAGCGACACTTCCCACGAAGACGTCTCTAAATTAAAAATTGATTATCGAGTAGGAGATATGGTTGCTCCTAAACTGGAGTCACTAGAAGCATTACAAGTCCAGGCATTGCATTTTATTGATTGTATAAAAGAACGCAAGCAGCCTATTTCAGATGGTGAGCAAGGAATGCGTGTTGTGAAGATTCTCGATGCCTCGTTGGAATCTATCAATAATGGCGGCGTAAAAGTCAGGTTATAATTAGAGGTCCTCTTGAAATTAAGTAATCTTAAAATTTTGGTAACCGGTGGTGCAGGCTTTATAGGCTCCCACCTAGTCGATGCACTTATTGAAAAAAATAATCAGCTCATCGTTCTTGATGATTTCTCTAGCGGTAAAAAGTCTAATCTCGCCCAAGCATCAGCTTCTGGGAAGCTTGAGATTTTTGACCAATGTATTTTAAATTACCAAGAGATTTATCCGCTTTTTAGTGAAGTCGACGTGGTTTTTCATATGGCCACTCGAAATGTTCGATTAAGCCTAAAACAACCGACCATCGTTCACGATGTAAATACTACAGGAACTTTAAATGTCTTAAAGGCCGCCAAGGGCAATGGCGTTCAGAAGTTTCTTTATTGCTCTAGCTCAGAAGTAAACGGAACAGCGGTAAAAGTGCCGATGAAAGAAGACTACGCCTATAATCCTGAGACCATTTATGGGGCATCGAAACTAACTGGCGAATACTATACCCAAGTTTTTGAGCGATCTGGATGGTTAAATACCGTTATAGCTCGGCCACATAATAATTACGGCCCTCGTGAACATTGGGAGGGAATGCTTGGAGAGGTAATCCCACGCTTTATTCTAATGGGCCTCTTAAACGAGAAACCGACTATTTTTGGTGATGGTAAGCAGACAAGAGACTTCACCTATGTCACAGAAACAGTTCGGCATTTGATAGCGATAACCGAAAATGACCAATGCCGCGGAGAAATTTTCAATATCTGTAAAGGTAATGAAGTGAGCGTTCTTGATATTGCAAAAATTATTTCAAAGCAGCTCGGTCGAGAGCTAGACCCAGTCTTTTTGAAAAGTAGGCCAAGCGATGTCCTTAGATTATTTGGTGATAACTCCAAACTTAAAGAGTTTGTATCTTCCGCCCCAGAGATGGATATTGAAGAGGGAATGCAATTAACTATCGATTGGTTTAAAGAAAATATAGACCTCGAGATGGTAAAAGGCAGTGAAAAGCTTGCCGATATAAATTGGGATAAGTTGGATTCTGAGCCTTGGCTAGAGGGGTAACTTAGCTATGATCCCATTAATGAAGCCTTTTTTTGACCACCAAGAACTTGAGGAAGTCGCTGAGTCTATAAATAGCGGCTGGGTAACTCAAGGCCCCAAAGTAAAAAGATTCGCAGAGCAGTTTTCCAAATATGTCGGTTCAAATTACGCCTGTGCGGTATCTAATTGTACTAGTGCATTGGTTATGGCCTTAAAGGCGGTAGGAGTATCTCCCGGAGATGTCGTCATAACTACCAGCCATACTTTTATAGCCACCGCCAATGCCATCAGGTTTTGTGGCGCTGAACCTGTGTTCGTTGATATTGACCCAGACAATTTAAATATTGATTTAACTTGTTTAGAAGAGGTTCTTGCAAATGAATTTGAAGTAAAGGATGGGGATTACCATTACAAGAATAGACAGCAATTACTTAAAAATGTTGAAAGTCCTCTAAATGACAGTAAGAATGAAAAGGCAAAATTATCGGCGCTTTTAATTGTCCATCAAATAGGTGTTCCGGCCGACTTGGTAGAGCTGGTAGCACTGTCAAAAAAATTAAATATTCCCTTAGTTGAAGATGCCGCCTGTGCCATCGGCAGTGAAATTGAAGTGGACGGTCAATTTGAAAAGATCGGCAAACCCCAAGGGGAAATTGCCTGCTTTAGCTTCCACCCTCGTAAAGTTATAACAACCGGAGACGGCGGGATGCTAACTACAAACTCGAAGAAATACGATGATTTCTTTAGGTTGTATAGGCAGCATGGAATGAATGTAACCGACCAACAGAGACATGAGTCGAAGTCTATTATTGTCGAAAATTACATTACTACAGGCTTTAACTTTAGACTTAGCGATATTCAGGCCTGCTTTGGTATTGCTCAATTAAATAAAATAGAAAGTATAATTTCTAAGAGAAGAGAATTGGCCGGTTACTATCAGGATCAACTCTCTTCAATGAAGTCTATTACTCTTATGCTCGCGCCACCCAATAAAAAATATAATTGGCAAAGTTATCCGGTTTTTTTTAATAGTGCCGGACCCAATACTGCATTGGAGCTGCTTGAAAAACTTAAATTGAAAGGGGTTTCTGCCAAGAGAGGGATAGGCTGTTGCCATCAAGAAACTCCCTACCTGGCCGGCCAGAGCAATAAATTATTAGAATCCAGTGAAAGTAGAACTCTCAATACTATATTCTTGCCTCTCTACCATCAGATGACTCAGGAAGACCTCGACTTTGTCGTTAAATCATTAAAAGAAATAATCGATTAGCTCAGCGGTTCCCGATTTTTTTTGCTGGAACTCCGGCCCAAATTTCATTCTTACCGATATTTTTTGTCACTACGCTTCCAGCACCTACAAGCGCTCCATCAGCGATTGAAAGTCCACCTAGAATGGTTGAATTACTTCCTATGGAAACCCTTTTTCCAATATGGGTTTCGACGAAGCGGCCTTTCCAATCAGCGTCTTTCTCAAGTTCGCCATTGTCGGCCACTGCTCTGGGGTGGTTATCATTAACAAAAACAACGCCATGACCAATAAAGGACTCGTCTCCAATAAAAACTCCCTCACAAATGAAGGTATGGGATGATATTTTGCAGCGGCAGCCTATAGTGGCCTTTTTCTGAATTTCGACGAAGGGCCCTATTTGGCTTCCATCACCAATTTTGCAACCGTAGAGGTTAAGGAACTTGGTGAGTCTTACATCTTTACCTAACTCCACATCATCACTTATAAAATTACAATTTTCCATAGACCCTTAACTCTCTCTGTCATTTTTTCTAAGTATTGGTTTAAAATAGGGCTAGATAATAGTATGATGACCTGCTCTTAACAAGTAAGATTACACATGAAAAAAGTCGATTTATCCATAATTATCCCGATCTTTAATGAAGAAGAATGTATCGACGCCCTGTTTGATTCTCTAAAAATAGTTGTTGAAAAGCTACTTTCTGAAGATAAAACCCTAGAAGTGATTATTGTCGATGATCATTCAGGGGACAGCTCTTGGGAAAAATTAGAGGAAATTAAAAAAAGCTATTCTTGGCTAAGGTGTATAAGGCTTTTGAGAAATTCAGGTAGTCATGTGGCGATTTACGCTGGTCTTAATCAATGCTTAGGAGAATCTGCTTTTATAATTAGTGCCGACTTACAGGCCAAACCTGATCTTATTTTTGATTTCATGAAAAAATCAGAAGAAGGCTTTGATGTAGTCTTAGGTGATCGCCAGGCGAGAACTGATCCTTTCTTCAAAAAAGTAATCTCTTCTATTTTCAATATATTTGTCTCAAAATTTGTAATGAAAAATTTCCCAATGAATGGGGGAGATGTTTTTCTTATTAATAGAAAAATTACAAATGCAATAGTTGAATGTAATGAGAAAAATGTAAATATTTTTGTCCTTATTCTTTCCCTTTGCAGCGATGTCGGCCATGTCAACTATCAACGCTTTGAACGTTATGCAGGAAAAAGTAAGTGGGATGTAAAAAAATTAAGTAAGCTGGCCTACGATACGATCATTACAGTTAGTAATATTCCATTTCGATTTATTTTTTGGGTGGGAGTTTCTACCTTTGTCGTTTCGACGGCATTTACCTTCTTGATTATTATCCTCAAAATAATGGGAAAAATACCAATCGAAGGTTGGGCCTCAATATTAGTTGCAGTATCGAGTTTTGGAAGTCTCATTTTAATCTCTGTGGCGTTACTTGGAGAATACCTGTGGCGAAACTTTGATCAAACAAGAAATAGACCAATGTATATTATTGATAACGAACTTAAGTAGGAAAATATGAGAGTAAAATTTGTAGATCTAAGAAAACAATATGATGAAATACGAGAAGAAGTTAATGCTGTTATTCAAGATGTTTTGAATGAAACGGCCTTTATTAATGGTAAATACGTTAATAATTTTTGTTCAAACTTCAGCCAGTACATAGGAGTTAAGCATGCTGTTGGTGTAGGCAATGGAACAGATGCAATTACCTTGGCCTTAAAGGCCCTAAAACTAAATGATGGTGATGAGGTTATAACTGTTGCCAATAGTTTTTTTGCTACAGCTGAAGCGATTACCAATGCTAAATTAAAGGTGAAGTTTGTTGATTGCTTAAGTGATACCTACAATATTGATTATGATCAAATTGAAGCGCAAATTACCCCTAAGACCAAAGTTCTAATGCCAGTCCATCTCTACGGCCAACCAGCTCAGATGGACAAAATTATGGAGATAGCAAAGAAACATAGTCTCTATGTCATTGAGGATTGTGCCCAGGCTCACGGAGCTAAGTTCCAAGATAAAATGGTCGGCTCCTTTGCTGACTTGGCCTGTTTTAGTTTTTACCCAGGTAAAAATCTGGGCGCCTACGGTGATGGTGGGATGGTGGTTACTAATAGCGAAAAGCTTGCTGAAAATGTTAGAGTGTATGCCGATCATGGTTCACCAAAGAAATATCAACATGATGTGATTGGAGTCAATAGCCGCTTAGATGGAATGCAGGCGGCAATACTAGATGTAAAACTTAAATACCTAGATGGTTGGACCAAAAGGCGAAGGGAAGGCGCTGAGCTCTACTCAAAAAATCTTGGAGAATTCCTCACCACCCCCCAAATTCATCCAGATGCCTATTCTGTTTATCATCTGTATATAATCCAGATTGAAAACCGAGAAGGTTTTATGAAGTATCTCAATGATCAAGAGATCGATTGTGGACTTCATTACCCTTGTCCTATTCCAGCGACTGCGGCCTATCGCGACCTTGGTCACAGTAGTGAGAGCTTTAAAGTTTCGAACTCCCTTAAAGATAAAATAGTGAGCCTCCCAATACATGGCAGTATGGGGCTAGATGAAGCCGAACGAGTTATTGAAGCAGTAAAAAAATATTCAAAATAGGTAGACCTTGGTTAGAGGGACCGTTATATGAGTATAAAAGACATCATTCTCTTCCCATTTGGGGGAAATACAAAAGAGGCAATCACTTGTATCGAGAGAATTAATGACCAAAGTAAGAGATGGAATATTGTTGGCATAATTGATGATAATCAAAAACTACATGGTCAATCTTATGCTGGTGTAAAGATTCTCGGCGGCCGTGATCAAATAGCAAATTATCCTGATGCAAATTTTTTAGTGGCCCAAGGAAATCCTGATAATTTTTTAAAGAGAGAATCAGTTCTCGATTCACTAAACCTTCCAAAAGCTAGGCTTGCTACTATTATAGACCCTAGTGCTGTTGTTTCTTCGCAAACTCAGGTTGGCGAAAATTGTCTTATCATGGCCGGGGTTGTTTTGACTTCAAACTGTAAAATTGGAAATAATTGTGTGATTCTTCCCAATACAGTTATTTCTCATGATTCTGAAATAGAGGATTTCAATTTAATTGGCTCGAATGTCACCATTTCAGGAAATGTAAAAATTGCAGAAAATAGTTATATTGGCAGCGGGGTCAAAATTATTAATGGAGTTACAGTCGGAAGTGAAATTTTAGTAGGGATAGGCAGTACCGTCGTTAAATCAATAACCCAGAAGGGCATCTATATTGGCTCTCCGGCAAAATTTTTAAAGTCTTTTTAATTAAATAAAGTCAAACTTAGAAATCGTAACGTAGCTCAAGTTGCCACATACTTGAGGAAAATTTTGCAACCTTTCCTAACTTACTGGCCATCCCAAATTGGTTCCAATGGTATCTTGCAACCAGGAAATAACCGAAAGTAAATATACTAGTATCTTCGAGAGAAAAGCCGCTTGGTGGGTCAGTATAATCTCCAGAGCGAACGACTATTGGTGTGGCAATACCAATTGCCACCTCTCCAGAAGTTGGCCTATACAGTATTTCGGGGCCTAAGAAGAGAGCATTAACACCTACATTTTTCTGAAAATAATTAAATGCAGAAGCATCATTTCCAACGGTAGCGTTGGCAAAGGAATAGCAGGCATTGGCATTGAAATTCCATGTTGCGTTTTGATATTGGTAACCACCTCCAAAACACCAGCCCTCACTTGTAGAGTTAATTTCTGCCTTGGCCCCACTTTGAAGAACCAGTGTTAATTTATCTCTCCAAGTAATATAAGAAGCGCTGGCAAACCAGCTGCCTTTATAGATTGAAAGCTCTTTTGCTTCTGCAAACTTCTTGAGGTCGGTCAGGATATCCTCAACGCTATCGTCATCGTAGTCATCATTTTCCATAACTATTTCAGCATACATTTTAGCGGTATTATAAAAAAGAAGGCGGCGGCGGGCAGTTAAGTCATCATGTTTCTTTGTGTAAAGCTCTTTGAGTGCCATTGCTCGGTGATGGTAATAGAAGGCCAGCTTTTCGGGGACTTCTGGTAGGTCCTCAACTCCATTCTTTCGAAAATGTTGCATGACCAAACGATTTTTTGCCTGGTATTTTCTTTTTATCAAAAAGCCATAGAGGTATTGGGACATAGAGTAGTTTTCTAATTTTTCATAAGCATAAGCTGCTAGCTGAATAGCGCCGTAGGGCGTGCTCTTATTTTTAAAATTAAATTGATTTCGAAGAGTGCGTATACTTTTAGCATATTCCTGGCGTTTGAATTGTGCCTTTGCCCGGCTAAAGGCAGAGTTTTGCGACTTACTCTGTGACCATAGTGGGGCACTACCTAAAATAAGGATACTTAAAAATAGGTATTTCAAGAACCTTAAAACCATAAGTGTAACTGCCCTGTGATATCCCAAGTATCGTCAGATACTGACTCTTCACTGAAGACTCGGGTGTTGTATAAATCGGTACGAAGTTCTAAACCTTGCCCTGGAAAGTATTGAAGGCCCGGGCCAAAGCGTATGCTCTTATCCTCTTTTTTCTTAATATTGGCCTTGAAATATTCAATGGTATTAATGATATAAAGTCCTCTGCTGGCCTTTATATGATTTTGAATTAACCAATAACGGCTATCGATATCACTGGAGCCAGAGACAGCGCTCTTATTAACTTGTCCAACTTCGGCCATAATGCTGGAGCCTTTTCCAAAGCGGGAACGGGAATGAAAGGCCATGCCATACGTTTTTAAAAAGATTGATTTTGAATTAAAAAGAGATCCACCAATTCGAGTATTGTCGGTCACTGAGTACTCGGCTTGTGTCGCTATACCCTTTTGTCGAAGGTTAGCATCTTGTGCCATATTGCCGACATAAGCTTGGACACCAAAGTCGAGAACTGGTTTTGTATAATGAAGAAGTACGCCATGGGTTTGATCATTTTGACTAACTGCCGGGGCAATTCTTGAATAAGTTATATGATCTGGAATTCGAAGACCAAAAATTTTGTCCATCAGACCACCGTAAACACCCCACTTATCATTCATACGATACCCTAAGTAATGTTCACGTGAGCGGTACTTAGGTTCGGTACTGTCTTGATTAGAGAGAGGGGCAGGGGCGTAGCCAACCGTTCCTACCGCTATGAATTTGTCCTTATTTTCTTTCGGGCCTAATCTAAAAACGAGATTGAGATTGGCATCCATATGAATGATTTTGCTATCTTCTGTGTCGGTTTGATAGTTCGATTTTAAATAGAGCCCGCGGTAATCTATTGAGGGGCGAAGCCATTGATTTTTTGGTTTTGAATAGAGAAAGCCTGAATTAGTTGCGATTTCTTCTTCACTTTTAGAATCGGAATGAATCAAGCGGTCAGAAATGGCGTTGGCGGAAAGTGCGCGGCCGTAATCAGTCAGTGGCCCATTGCCGTAGGGATTATAATGACAAGTAAGGCAGGCGTTATAACCAAACCCAATAAAATTTGGATAGCTCCAAGCGTGAGAGCTGAAGAGGGTAAGGCCTATAAACAGAAGCTTTTTAATCATTTTCCATAACCGAGTTTGATGGTCGATTATAGAGGATAGTCAGCTGAAATGAAACGCCAATTTTAGGTGATTTTAGCGCGCCTGGTCGTTCTTTTTGAAGTGCTGATTAAGGTTCTGGGCAATGCTTTCGAGGTGGCGGTAATTGTCTCCGTCGCGAAGCACTAAATCTCGCCGATCCCCCTTTAGAAGGTCTTCTACATAAAGCTCAAAGGCATATAGAGGGCCTGCGGTTTTATGTGAAATAATTAGTCCTGCAAAAAAGACCAATAGGGTGAAAATAAGAGAGAGCGAAATATAGGCCAGAAGAAAGCCCGAGAGTAGGGCGTCGGCATTATTCAGATTATTTTCTAAAATGCTGGTGCGAAAAAAGGTAAAAGAAAAAAGGCCGATCAAAAAGAAAGAGCAAATGGAAATCGCCGCAAATTTAAGACCAAAGCGAATTTGCTCTGCGGGATTAACTAAAAACTTTCCCCTTTGATTCTCTGGATACCAAATTATTTTTTCTGCCACGACGACTTTATAGACAATTATCGCAGCCCCTATCCATTGTATGACGTCCGCTAGATTGAATTGTATATTGAGACCAAACTGAGTAAATGGAATAAAATCAATCGCCTTACCTCGAAAGGTCTTATCCAGCACGTTGCCAAATATCCCACCCGTAAAAAGTGAAATGCCATATTTTAGCCTAGATAGCTGAGATGGTAATAGGTAAATTAAAATCAAATAAACAAAGAAAATAAAACCAAAAAAACTACAGAGGCTAATGACTCTTAGTGAGCTAGGTAGCTCGGAATAAAACCCGAATATGATTCCTTTATTAAAGTGAACACTTAGATTGGAGAGGGCCCAACTCTTGGACAACTGATCGACCAATATGGCCATTGTGAAAAGGCCAAGAGAAATTGCGATCTCTTTTTTCATGGGTCTATTGCACCGTCAGGATTTCAAATGAAAAACCGACTAGATCAAATTGGGGGCCTAGGTCTTTCAAAACAATCATGCTATGAGGAGAAAGGCTAGAGTCGGCGGGGGTTACGATTTTATCCACCACCGTATAGGTCGAATGCTGAGCATTCCAATTTCTATTGATGTAGATTTTAATATCTTTGACGTAGACATTGGCACCATTGGTTAGCATCCGAGGATTCGAGAATTTATAACTAAAATCATCGAATTCCTGAACGTCAATTTGAAATTGGATATTCTGATTGAGGTGCATAGAAAGGTCGTAGGTGAGAGTGCCAATCACGGCCGTCGAGACGGCATTTAAATCGACATTAGGATCATTGGTAACTACTACCTGGCTAATTTTTGTCCCGTCTTCTCTTTGGCGAACTTCGAAGATATGGCCATTCCCTGCCGGTAGGAAAATACTGACCGGATTTTGATTAGCGGTATTGGTAAGCTCGCGCCACTCAAAGCCTTCAGTTTCTGTGATATGCCATTCATTATAAGCACCATTATCGATTTTTATATGAAAGGAATTGTCACCATTGCCAGGAGCATCGACAAAGCCATAAACTTTATAATTGTCAGAAATAGTAGAATTAAAATTAATGTAGCCAATTCCCGCCGTAGCGTCGTTATTGGCCAGATTTGCGCCATTGTCAGGGACGTGGATGAAATCTATTTCACCATCTACTCCGGCAACCATAGGTGCTACTAACGAACCAGATTCGGGATCGAGAACTAAGGTTCCATTATCCATATTATTATTGGGATCAAGAATTGTGATTAGCGGCGGGCTATCGGCGGTTCTATTGGGTTCATCATCCCCATTATTATTGCCATTGTTGGCCAGCATACTATTCCAAGTGGTGATGGCAGTTTCCATTTGGGCGGCCCAGCTGGCACAATTGGTTCCGCAATTGTGATTTTCGTTTATCAATTTTAATACCATTCGAGATTGGCCGGGGTTGGACATGTTGACCTTGCCGGCATTAACAACAGCATCGTGTGCCTGTTGTGCATCATCTACCGCATGAAGAGGTGCCTGATTGACCCCGTGGCAGATGGTACAGTTGGCCTTGGTAATAGGGTGAAGGGTTTGTGAAAATGCTGCAACAGAAGAGGTATTATTGCCACTACCTAGAGGAGATTCCTCTGTAGAATTAAATTTTAATTTTCCTTTCTTTGGACTCATACAATGGTTGTATGACCCCAAAAGGAGGAATAAGAGAATAAAAACTGAGACCTTTCTACTTTGAAAGATTTTCAATGGAACACCTTAGTTAATTTTATTAAATAATAAATAATCATTGAGGCTGGCCCCAAAAGGGTTATCACCTACTACCTCTGCCAATTTCGCCTCTTCACCATGGAGGGCAAGATAGTTAGCAGTGATTAGTTTTGCTAAGTTTGTGACGCTATTACTTGCAGGAGTGGCGCTATTTTCTACCGCTCCATTATCTTTAAAATGTCCAACTTGACGACGACCAGTTCGAAGGGTCGCGCGACCTGCATTTCTATAGAGCAGCATGAAGGCGGATGAGCGTTGACCGCTATCGCCACTCCAAACAAATTTTCCACGACCATCATTAGAATTATCGACTTCATTTTTTGCTGAAACTGCGCCATCCGAAATGACATAGATCATAACGTCTTTGCCTTTGAGGGCGGCAAGACTTATGATTCGCCCAATTAATTCACCGGCATCAAAGTCTCGATTCTCACCGGTTGCTCTGGTTCCATTATGATAATCATAACCACCTTTCTCTACCGTTCCTGCACCGATATAGCCATCAATCACCATCTTCGCGATAGTGGCAGTCTTGCGTTGGTCACCATCTCCGAGATTGTCAAAGGCCTGAAGTACGGCATTATCGAGGCTGGGATCAATCGCCTGAGCGGTAAATTTAGAAATCAGATCATTGGTTCCTACATAGCCACAACGAATTAAATCTTTGACTTGGTCGGGGAGTGATTGCTGGGCAAAAGAAGCTATTCGAGACTCACTTAAATTTTCAATAGATTTAAGGATTTTTTCGGCCTTGGCCTGATCGAAGAGGCTTCCTAACTTACCAACGTTGACCAGACTAAGGGCATCGCTTGGACGAGTCAGTGTGACTGGTTGTAGCGCCGGATTAAAACTTTCGGGTGGCATAACCGAACGCCCGCCTGAAGGCGTGTTTCGGGTCCCCGCTAGCGGAGTTAATTCTCCCTCTGCGCCGGCCTTATTCAGCCAGTACATGGGGTTATGCGGATTATTGCTGGTATCGTCAGAGGATGAAGTACAGAAAATTCCTCCATCACACTTCAACCTATTTGCCATACTAGTAGTATTTTGAATTCCTCTTAAAATTGCGCTGTCATTGTGAAACATCAAACCCATTTCATTATTGAGCTGACCTGTCATTGCGGGGCCCATACTGGCCGGTAGTCCTAGGGTAGTATAGTCGGCGATAAAATCTAACTGACCACCAGCGCCTCCAACCATGACATTTGAGCCGGCGAAATTTGCGCCACCTGCAAGGTCTAGAATAATAACGGGGGTTTTTTGAGCGAATTGGGCAGTTGAGCCACATTCAACTGCCTGGGCAGCATTTGAATAGAGGCTGCCCAAGACACTCGGTGCTAGAGTATAACCTAAACCGGCCACCAGACCCTGTCCAAGGAAGTCTCTCCTGGTACTTAGTCGGTGCCCCTCTATGGGAATTATCTTATCTTCTTTTTTCTTTTTCACAGGTCTTCCTCCCTAAAGTAATGTTACCTGCGCACTACTTAAAGTGGCGATACAGATGCCTTTGACTACCGTCCGCGTGGTAGCAGAACTGGCCAGGTTTTCGCCTAGAAGTAGGTCATTTAATAAAGTTGTTAATTCGGTAAGAGCACTCGCTCTTTCACTCATATTGATATTATTGCCCCAAAATTTATCGAGGGATTGATTTATAATATAGGTCTGATTTGTGGAATTCCCAACTAGTGCCTGGTTAGGGTTTTGACCAAAATTAAAATTTGGCCAGATAACTGTCCGCAGGGCACTCGAGTCAACCAAGGTGTCGCAATACTCCGCAGCTAGTTTAGAAATACCAACTTGATTGGCCGAAAGAAAGGTCTTGATGTCATTTTTTTCCGGCAATTGCAGCTCCAGCTCTTCGTAAGTCCGCTCGATGTCATTGTCGCTGGTAGAGACTCCGGTTAAAACTGACATGGTCATATTTATTTGTTCGAAGTTTTTGATGCCGACATCAACTTCTTCGTTGACGACATTATTGGTATTGTTATTGTTGTTATTGTTATTGTTATTGTTATTGTTATTGTTGTTAGTATTATTATTACTTCCATTATCTACCGCATCGGCGGTTTTCTTGCTGGTTTTTGAGGGTTGAATCACGCAGTGATTGAAAGAGAGCAGGAGAATTAGCACGGTCCCAATACTTGAGGCCATTCTCCAATTGAATTCTTTGGTTTCGTCGTTATTCTGACTCATATTATTCTCCCAGACAAAGAACTGATGTCTTTGCTAGTAAAGTTTTGTAATTGTAATTATCTGTAGTTTCAAATTGAGTAGCGAATTGGTCTAAGGCATCGAGATGGGCCTGTTGCTTAGGATCCTTTAGGCAAGTCAGTTTATAGGCCCTCTCTGCCATGCATTCTGAAAATGCCCGGGTTCTTGAGAGCATTTGTAATAGCGCTTTGCCACCATTGCCCGAAGTAACGCCTCTCCAACCAAGAGATGCATTCTGGCCGGTAACCCACATATTATTAAAGGAGTCATTGGTAACATTGCCGGCCTCTGGGTAATTAGAAATGAGATTGATCTTGGGAGCGACGGCATTGAGGGTGTATTCTAATTGGTCATTTTGAAAATCAAAATAGGCCCAAGCACCACTCATCGAATCTTGGCCCGCGTGGCAGCCGACACATTTATTCTTATAGGTCCGGCTATCTCCACCTGGATTTCTTGCGACATCTTTTCTGACATGAATATCAGGTATCGTGATGTCATGTAACTCTTCATAGTCTTTGCAGAGAAAGTTCATGAATGCAAAGCGTGTGACTCGACGGTTAGTGCCGGCCGAAAAATAGGCCTCGGCTGCAGCGCGAGTTGTAAAAACTCCCGCAGTGTCAGGAATACCGTTGAGCTGGCTTTGAACTCGTTCTTGCAATGTCGTCATGAAGTTAACTTTATTATCTTCAAGCTCTTTATAATGATCATTACTATCTCTTGCATAAGGTGTGACACCAGATGTGCCGTTATCTGTGTACAAAATATCAGCGTAGAGGACCTGATCAAAGGGCTTATTGTCGCGGATCATGCCAATCACAGTGGCAGTAAAGTCGTTGAATTCTACTCTAGAATTGGCATCCACATTGGTCATAGTCTTGGCCCAATTCTTAAGCACGATCGAGTAAAAGTTGGGGTTGTTCATAGCTATTTGTGCCGCCCCTTGGGCATCGTTATTTTGAATAAGAAATTGCATTTGGTCTAGGATGACATTACTAGGCGGGACCCCCGCTATCCGATTATGCAATCGATAAGCTTGCTCTCGCGGTCCTGCCATACAGTTAAGTGCAAAGGCAAAACTGAATACTAAAATTAGCGCTTTGATAGGCGACTCCTTAATTCTTAAAAAACTACCTATGTCTTTTCGACAGCTTCGGCACAATAATTAAATAAATATTCAATGTCCGAGTATTTTCGACAAGTTGGATGTTAGTAATGGTTAGACCTTATAATTTTTAGCCGTGAGACAATAAGATTAAGAAAAAATAAATCATACAATTCTAATCAGTTAATCTACGGAGGGATTATGAAAGGATTACTACTCGGTTTGTTGGCCTTTGGGCTAATCAATGTTCCCACTCAATTATGTGAAGGTTTTATGCCCGAAAATGATATGCAAGTATCAGTCGGTGATAAGAAGGCCAATACCATGACAGAGAAACGCTTTAATCAAATCATTGATAAGGTGGTAAAAGTTTACGCCCCGGTTATTAAGAAGAGGGGGGGAAAACTTGTACTTAAAAGAAAATGGAAAAATAAAACGGTAAACGCCAGTGCCCAGAGGATTCTCTTTTGGTACGTAGTTAATATGTATGGTGGTCTTGCCAGACACGAAGCAGTTACCGATGACGCCTTTGCATTAGTTGTTTGCCACGAGGTTGGACACCATATTGGAGGAGCTCCTAAAATTAGTAGTAGCAAGTGGGCCTCAAATGAGGGGCAAGCAGACTATTTTGGAACTCTCAAGTGCTTCCGCCGTACTTTTAGAGATGAAGATAATGTACGAATTATGGCCAACATCAATATCCCGGATTATGTAACTGAGAAGTGTAAGGCGGAGTTTCCGGAAGCTGGGGAGCTAGCACTCTGTCAGAGAGCTGCACTGGCCGGTAAGTCCTTGGCCAAATTGCTAGGAGGAGGACGCGGAGGTAATTTCAATACACCCGATGGTCGCGTTGTGGACACCACAAATGACCGCCACCCTGCCGCTCAATGCCGCCTCGATACCTATTTCCAAGGCGCCCTTTGCGACAAGGATATTTTCGACGAACTTTCGAGCAAGGATCCGATTCCTGGCAGTTGTGCTCGCGTAAGAGGCAGAAGTGTCGGCGTAAGGCCACTTTGCTGGTTTAAGCCTAAAAGTTAATAAAAGAGCATAAATTTGTTATAATGAAGGGGTATTAATTAATACCCCTTTTTTTTGGCGTTATTATGGAAGAAGAAGCAATTGTTAGAGATGAGATCGATATATCGAAGTTTGAAAAAAAGCTTTCAGACCTCAACTTGAATAAGCCCATTGCAATTGCACCTGATGATAAATTACTAGATGTACTAGCAATCATGCAGAAAAATCGCATCGGCTCTCTAATGGTCACGGAGGGAGATAAGCTGGTGGGGATTCTATCTGAAAGGGACCTCTTGCTTAGGGTCGTCGGGGTGGTCGACAATTGGCGTGAATCTACTGCCGGTGAAGTAATGACGGTCAACCCAATGGGGCTACGGTCTGACGAGCGTGTTCTCTCTTGTTTAAAAATAATGGCAAAAAAAGAATTTCGCCACTTGCCGGTATTAGATGAACAGGGAAAATTGTCACACGTACTTTCGATCAATGATATTTTACATTTTGTGGTAGACCTCTTTCCTAACTTAGTGGAAAAGTTTGGAACCAAAGTTGACTGGGATGTGCACGCTGTTGAAATTTACGGCGAGAATTTTAGCTTTGGTCAAGACGTTGAAAACAAGCATAGGATGGATTCAAGTATTTTCTTGTCTCCGCTTTCAAAAGCGATAAATCCAAATAAAAAAATGCTAAAAATGGATGTCAGTTCCAGTTGCCAGGAAGTATTACAGCAGATGCGAGAAAGCAAGAGGGGAGTGGTGATCCTTACGAAGTTTGAAACTGAAATTTCTGGAATAATAACTGAAAGAGATTTCTTGTTTAAAATTTTCGGGAAGTTTAATCTAAAAACAGATCAATTGGCGGCAAAAGATTTTATGACGCCAAATCCACATACTCTACTGACTAAGCATATTTTTGCCTACGCCATTAATAATATGTTCACCTTTCGATACCGCAACATCATTATTGTTAATGAGGATGAATTCCCCATCGCTTTGATTTCTCTTTTAGATATTTTCAAGTATCTTTCTTTTTACCTATTCCCAGAAGATTACCAGGTGGAATAACTAGGCCAAGTTTTTGAGTGCCGCCATTAGCGTTTCATCTTTTTTAGCAAAGCAGAAGCGAAGGTACCTCTCTCCATCTTTTGCCTTTAGGTAAAATGCCGAGGGTGGAATTGCGGCGACTTTTTTCTCGGTAATCAATTTTTTACAGTATTCGATATCTGTGGTGCCCTGATCTGGAATTGGGCACATTACAAAATAGGTCCCTGCTGGAGCAAGTGGATTGAAATTACAATTTCGAAGACCTTCTATGAAGAGCTCTCTCTTCTTTGAATAAGTAGAACGAAACTCCGGCAGGTAGCTGTCTATTCGCTTTAAAGCGCACGCCATCGCCACCTGTGCAGGGTGGGAAACGCTAAAAACATTGAATTGATGGACCATCCGCAGAGCATGGCTTAATGCCGGAGGGGCACAGGCCCAACCTATTTTCCAGCCAGTAAGGCCGAAGGTCTTGCCAGTAGAGGAAATCGTAATAGTCCGCTCCCCAAAATCTTCAAGGCTTGCGATAGGAATATGAACCGCATCTTCGAAGGTTAAAAATTCGTAAACTTCGTCAGAAATAATATAGCTATCGTATTTTTTCGCCAAATTTCCAATTCTTACCAGCTCTTCTTTGGTAAATACTTTGCCACTAGGGTTATGAGGAGAGTTTAAATAGATCGCCTTAGTTTTGCTTCCAAAGGCCGCTTCAAGCTCTTGCCAGTTTAGCTCGAATTGAGGGGCGTGTAGCGTGACGGGAATGGCAACTGCTCCGGCCATTTCGATTGAGGCGACATAGGAGTCGTAAAAGGGCTCTAAAACGACAACTTCATCGCCGGGATTAAGTAGTGCCAAGGCCGAGATAAAGATCGCCTCGGTAGCGCCGTTGGTTACCGTAATCTCTGTTTCTGGTGAGAACTCTAGTTGATAGAATTTGCGGTAATTTTCAGAAATGCTTTGGCGTAGGCTTAGGACCCCGGGTGAAGGAGCGTACTGATTTTTCCCTTGATGACCTAGGTCCAAGGCCTTTTTATGCTCTTGAATGAGCCAGCTGGGGCCATCAAAATCTGGAAAGCCTTGCGAAAGATTAATCGCCTGGTGCTGATTAGCAAGATGACTCATGGTGGCAAAGATCGATTCTTTGAAACCTGAAACTATCTGAGAGACTTCTTTCATGGCCTTCCTCTAAAAAAAATACTTCTGTCCAAGGGTACTTCTCCTTCCTATAATGAGTAAAGAGGCACATTTGAATTTCTATATTGATCCGAAAAATAAAAATCTCCCTAAAAAGGTTCTGAAGAATGTTTTTGGGCACTCTGAGTTTAGAGCGCCCCAAGAAGAAATCATCGAGACCTTAATGAGTGGAGGCGATGCTCTTGTTTTGATGCCTACTGGCGGCGGAAAGTCACTCTGCTATCAAATTCCGGCGCTGATTAGAGAAGGGGTAGGAGTCGTTATTTCACCTTTGATTTCGCTGATGCAAGATCAGGTGAGTACTCTTAGAGAACAAGGAGTGCGCGCCGCCTTTCTTAATTCAAGTCAGGGTAAAAAGCAGCAGCGAGAAGTGGAGGCGGCTTTCGTCAGTGGCGAGCTAGAGCTGATTTATGTGGCACCGGAACGCCTCTTAAGCAGTTATTTTTTGAATTTACTAGAAAAGGCAAAGGTCTCACTCTTTGCTATCGATGAGGCCCACTGTGTTTCACAATGGGGACATGATTTTAGACCAGACTATTTAAGATTGAAAATTTTAGCAGATCGCTTTCCCAATATTCCAAGAATTGGTCTGACAGCTACCGCTGACCACTTAACTCGATCAGTAATTATAAATGAATTGGGGCTTAATAAGGCCAAGGTCTTTATGACCTCCTTTGACCGCCCTAATATTACTTATCTTGTGCAGAAAAAAAATAATCCAACCCAACAATTGACGCAGTTTTTAAAAAAGCAAGAACCTGATTGTAGCGGAATCGTTTATTGTCTCTCTCGGCGAAAAGTCGAAGAAGTCACGGCATTCCTCAATGTTCAGGGCCATCGTGCACTCGGATACCATGCAGGCATGGGAAAAGAAGAGCGCCGGCAAAATCAAGAGGCCTTCTTAATGCAAGAGGGAGTTATTATCGTGGCCACCATTGCCTTTGGAATGGGGATTGATAAACCTGATGTCCGTTACGTCGTTCATATGGATCTTCCCCGCAGTATTGAATCATATTTTCAAGAAACAGGTAGAGCTGGTCGAGATGGCGACAAGGCAACAGCGTTGTTGTTATGGGGCCGACGAGATTATGTAATTTTAAAGTTGATGATTCAAAAAAATCAAAATGGCCGTCCTATGGAAGAGTGGAACCTCGACTCGATTTTAGGGCTATGTGAGTCGGTTGAATGCCGCCGTGAACTAGTTCTTCGCTGGTTTGGGGAAAATTATCAAGGACCTTGTGGCTATTGCGATGTCTGCTTGGGCTCGGTCCGAAAGTATGTTGATGGCACTGGATACGCATTGTCAGTTCTAAGGGAGTTACATAATGGTGGAGGTCGCTTGGCCTTTAAATTTCTAGAGCACCATATGAATAGAACTGCACCTGAACTGAATATCGCTCAATGGAAGTTTGTGATTAGGCAGCTGTTAACTCAGGGAATGATTCAACGAAACCCTCAATTGGAAACGGTAGGCTTAAGTAAGAAGGCCCTTCCATTGCTCAAAGGTGAACGAGGGTTTCCTCTTTCTAATGAGCTGCATATTCAAAAAGATAGCAAGAAAAGGCCTGCGAAAAGCGCTGGGCGTAAGAAAACTCGTAAAAAGGCGGTACCTAGAGTCCAGAAAATTGAAAAGAAAAGCTTTATCGTTAAAGACACCGAACTCTTAGAAAAATTAAAAGAAGTTCGTAAAAAGCTAGCTACCAAGAGGCGAATACCAGCTTATAAAGTTTTTCACGACGCTACCTTAAGAGAAATGGCCGAATACAAGCCGACCTCAGAAGAAGAATTTTTGGGACTTAACGGGGTGGGAAATGCCAAACTTAAAAAATATGGAAATATATTTATCGAGGCCATTTTAGAATTTTAATGACTATTTTTTTGCCTGCATTCTTGGCGCTTCAATTTTAATCAATTCCTTAGTTAACCAAGCTCCGAGCGGCACAACTGTCTTGTCACTCAATCGTATTTGATAGGGCCTACCAGTAGAGGAAGATTTGGTGCAAATTTTTTCTATAAACTCACGAGCACTAATCGCCTTTGAGGGCCCGAAAAACCAAAACATGTTTTTGGCGCGACTATATTTAAATTTTAAATGGGCAGAGGCCTTTTTAGCGGGGTGCTCATCGCCATTTCTTAAGAAAGTGGCCTGCGAATTGGCAACCGCGGCGATTAGATGATCTATTTTCTTTTCCTTGCTAAGGCCTCCATTCGGTTCGCCAAAGGCCATATCAAGGGGGAAAAATATGACTAAAAGAGTCGAGATTACAAAACTTCTGAATAGGGTTTTCTTTAGTAATTTCAAAGGTTTTTCTAGCCTCCCGCACTAATTCATCGGTATATTTAACGCTAACAATAAGGGCCCTAAAATTTAACCCTTCTTTCCTCTATAATAGTACTAGCATGGTCCGAATTCAATATTACGCCATATTGATAATTTTTCCGATCCTTATGAGTTCGTGTTCATTAATTTCACTATTAAACTCAGGTACTGCCCATATCAAATACAATGTGGCCAAGGCCAATTTGGAAGGGGAGCAATACGAAAATAAGAGTCGCTGGGGCGACCCAAGTTTTTCTATTCGCAATGTTCAACACCCGCGGGCCTGGGGAAAGTGGGCCACCAATATTCGTTTGACTCCCTCGATCCATGGAACTCGGCAGACCTACCAAACAGGTGCGCTTAAAACCAATGGTGACCAATTACCAGATCTTAAGTTTCGAAGAGGTAGTTTATTGGCCAACGTAAAGTGGACTAATCATACCCCGATAGGCGCTTTTGCAATTTCTTATGGATACGGTATCGGAGTTTATAAGCTCTATAACGAAGAAGATATAAACACTATCAGAGGGCGACCGATACAGAAAGTCGACCTTGCTTACATTGGTTTTTTAAGTAAGCGTTTCTTTTTTCTGATGGGGCCTCGTTATTATAAGCAGGACTTTGAGCAGTATGTATTTGCCATCCGCCTTGGTTATTTTTGGGGTAATATTAAAAAATAAAGTTAAGTAATTGTGAAGAAAAAAGAAAAAAATTCTAAAACTCCCACGAGAAAATCCCCTGAAGAAGAGCTTGATAGATTTCGAAAATCTCGCGTATTTGCTTGTATTTTTTATGCTAGCTTTGTTTTTATAAGCTACCTATTCTACGCTGGAATATGGTGGTCTTACGGTATTGAGATTGGCATGGCCGCCGCCTGTATTCCGCTTTTAACTCTTTTTGCCGCCTCAAAGTGGCTTGGCAAATGGCAGAGGAGGCTCAACCAGAGGGGAGTCTTCTTCTTTTGCCTGTTTTTTGCCATCAGCGGTATTGTCAGCGCCATTGTACTGTGGTCGGAAGTCTATTCTAACTAGATGCAATGACATGGCGGTGGGGCCCTAAATCGGGACAGTAAAAAAGACAGGCACAGCTAAATTCCATAGCAATTAATTGTGAGCTATTGTAATCTTCGGTCCTAACGAGGGACGAATTGACCAATTATCTGGCGATATTTTTGATGCTACTGACTCTGATTTCCTGCCAAGGCAGTGAGGAAGCGGTGGTTATTTCAGCACCACAGGCCCAGGCCAGTGATAACGACCGCCAATTGCCAGATTATTCCGATGAAGACACTTCCATATACACAGATGAGGAAGATGGAGAGCTTGATCCATCTGACGAAGGGGAGGTCATTGGTGCTTCAAATCCTTGCTTTAGACAACTTTCAAATCCCCAAGTTGAGCTGATTGCAAGCTGCAGTCGGGTGGTAAATGGACGCCTCAATGATGGCTACAAATACTTGGTGAAGCAGTCGCACCTCTGCCTGGTTCGTAAAAATACCCTAGGAAAAGAAGGTCAATTCCTAGTAGAAGGCTTTATAAGAGAGACAGATAAGCGCAATAATAATTACAAAAGAAAAGTTAAAGTTGAAGGCGTAAATGTCGGTGAAGACCAACTCTACTTTTTGCATTTGGGTGAGGATCTTGATACTGAAATTACTTTCGCAGCCGATAGCGAGAGACTTTTAATTAAGCAAAGGACCAATGGAACTTTTTCTAAAAGAAAACGTTACGCTGCTTTTTCTTGTTATGTTTTTTAATTTAATTACTTTTCTTATATAAATCAAAAAATATTTTAAATTTCCCTTTCAAAAATTGAGATCTAACTTTTAAAAGTTCAAAGCGGCTTAGCTTTTCAGAGTTTTTAAGCTTTGGAACTAGTTCTTCAATTAGCTTACGATTAGGCGCTTTGCCTTCCGCCATAAATCCGGTACTGATCTTGGTGATACGCAAAATCGTTACATCTTTTGGTAAGATTAATTGATAAAACTGCATTACGAAATTTTCGGTGGTGACTTTCCCGTTTGCAAGGAGGGGAAATGAAAGAAATAATGTTATCACAAACGTTTTAATCAAGTATCCCTCTTCTATTTAAGCCTCTCTTAATTATACCGATAAGTTGGCTGGAGAGCGTATGAAAAAATATCTAATTATTTTCCTTTCACTGCTACTTATTTGGAGCTGCGAAAAAGAAGATGTCACTCCTATCGGTGAAAATCCCGCCAGTCGTGATGATTATTATTATCCAGTAGTAGGGCATGAAAACTATGACGAAAAAGATGGCGATAAGTTGGCCTATTATACCGCTGAGGGAAAATTGCCAGAGTACGTCAATTCTTGGGTAAAACCTCCCGGTCAAACCTATTGTCACTTTGATATTTCTAAAATCGAGGGAGTTCGGCCAGATAAGAAATGTATAAAGTATGACCGTGGCTTTTACGGCAACGGTAGTGGCGATGAAATCGCTAGCTATATTCGTGAGGAGGCCAAAAATGGTACTGCCGCCAAAAAGAAGGCCTTTTTTAAAACCTACGGGCCATTGGCGGTAAAAATTCAAAATGAAACAGGTTATCCAGCATCTGCATTGCTCTCTCAATGGGCAATTGAAACCGCGTGGGGAACCTCTCGCTTGATCCGCAAGGGAAATGGAATCGGAGGGCACTCCTGCTTTAAGAAACGCTCAGAAGTAGATTACCCGCTGTTTAAAGTACCAGGGAGCGACAAAGCAGGATCAATCAAAGTGGAATGCACCTATCCAAGACCTTCCAGCGAGGGAGGTTATTATTTTACCTTTAAGACCTTAGAAGATTCGGCCTATGCCCAAATTCAAAATCTTCTCTATAAACCAGGAACTAAAAAATATTATAATAGCGTTAGAAATACAGTCTTTGCGGCCAAAGAAAAAAATGAAGTGGCCGATCCTTTTGAAGTGATAGAAGGACTTGGCTCTTATGCAGCTTTTCCTCCGGCCTATAGGAATAACTTGAAGAAATTGATTGCTGATCAGGGTCTACAAGTCTTCGATGCCTTAAAAATATGTGAGGAAGGTGAAGAAGAAGAAAAAGTAGAGATGGGGCCATGAAATTGAAAATCCTCCTCTTCGGTTTACTCTTTATTTTTCACAATAATGCATTTGCAAAAGATTGTGGGAACTCTATTTTAAAAAAACTTGGGAAAGATCTTATTGCCTGCCAGATAGTCGAAGGTATTAAAGAAAAAAAGAAAAAAAATATTTTTGCCATAAAGAATAATGAAGCCGATCCGAATATCACGGTTTCAATTTATTCTTTTAGCGGGGCAGGAGTAGGAAAGAAAATATTTGAAGAGGATGGAATGGGAGAAGCCCTGGGGGACTTTCTTGTCAAAGACAGTGTTACAAAAGTAGGGGTTCATGATTTTGATGGTGATGGAATTAATGAATGGGCAATAAAAACCTTACATGAGAGAGGCTCAAGTCTGTTTATCTATCGCTATAATTCAAAGGGCCAAAAATTTCTCCCCGTAAGATTTTCAAATAAGCACGGGGACAAATGGGAGAAGTATAATTTCCTAAATGGAACGATTGCATACCCAATCAAGGTTATTGAAACTCAAATACAGGTTTTTTACAATCCTAAACGCTATTACACCTACTATCTAAAAGATGGTCATTATTTTAGACGGAACTAGTCGCGCCAAATAGGCCCTGCTGGTGTTTCAGTCTTTCGACTGTCATAGAAAAGCCCCCAGACATTTTTGCGCTTAAAGAGTTGGTATTTTTCGTAGGGCGAATAGTTGGCGACTTTGTGCTGAACCCAATTAAAAATTGTGTCTGGGTCCCAAAAGTATATATTTTTATGGGGCTCGTCTTGCTTGGCCCAGAAATTATCTTTTTTCTTAACGAAGTAAATATTCCAAAATGAGATTCTCTGTTCAGGTGCTTCAGGATTATATTTTCCCCCAATCCACTTTAAAGGGAAGCGAATATTATAACTCCAGGCCCTTTTTTCTTCCTCTGTTAAGAGGCCAGCGGCTTCGAGGAAGCTGACGCCAAAAGCAGAACATCCTCCCCCTTCGCCGTAGAGCGGGCGATTTGGCAGGCCATAATGGCGATAGAGTTCTCTTTCTTTAAATTGTTTGAGGTAGAGCTTGAGCCTACGGCAGGTCGTTTTAGAAATTTGATGGGTTAAGAAGTTCATCCTTTGTTTTTTTAATTTTTTAGTTTTAAGTTTCTTTGTAATTTCTTTTCTCAAGTCTTCCGAATTTTCCATTTTTCCAGGCAAGTCGGCAAAGACTACGCCAAATCCTACTTTTTCCTTAAACAAAAGCCTTCGGTCAGTATTATCGGAACTAGTCATACCTGTCAGAACGTCGACATTGCCTTCTGGCAGTTGGCACTTAAGTTCCACAGCGACGTGTCCTATACTTCTATCTTTAAAAGTGACAGTATTTTTTAATATGGAGCGGGCCAGTTCTTTTGGACTTTTCCAATTAACACCACTCGGAGAGTGAAAAAAGTAGAGGGTAAGAGTATCTTTATTAGTCAGTCCTGCAACGTCGTCGGCATTGAGATGGTCACGTAGCTCCATCCAAATTTTATAATAGTGGTAGGATGCTGGTTTTGTGGCCCTCACCTGATGGTCAGGCCTAAGGGTTAAACCTCTAGTTTGGATCAGTAGCTTTTTAATTTTTCTGTTCTGGTTTAACTTGGCCACCATCGCTCTTCGGATAATTTTATAATGGCTGGCCGATCCACTGGCACCATCTTTATAGTCGAATCTCTGTCCCTGGTAGCTCACAAAATTTATTCCATGTGCCCGCATTAGTTTATTTGCGGCATCACCGGCTTTTTTAGATTGGAAGCCAGAGAGCTTGCGGACTTGATCGCGGGTATAGGGCCAGCTATGAATGGCGTGACGGGGGTCTGTCGGGTCATTTAAGTCGGGGTACTTCATCATTTGCCAAAGTGCCTCCACTGAATAGTAACGGCGGCCATCTAAATTGAATTTGGCCTTCGGCAAGTTAGAAAAAATCCCCAGTTCAGTCCGCTTTGACAGGATAACTTCTGCCTGAGATCGCTCGGCCTCTTGAGGCAATACCTCCCAAGAGCGCGCCTGGTCGGGAGGAAAGGGCGCCCACCAGCTATCCTGGTGACCCTTGTCAGCCGCCAATAATAAAGATGGTACTAAGATAAAAAACAGATAGTAATACAATTTCATAGGTTTCCCTCTTCTCGATACAATTTCGCCCCGGATTAAGGCCCAATCTAAGCATATTTTTACAAGGTTTTTAAAGGGCCACTTGCAGCAATGTACGCTCTATCTTATAGTTACGTGTTCAAATACTTTTTTTGACGCCTTGCGACGTGGAGATACTATGCAAAACGTAACTATTCAAAGGCCCAGTGGCCCGAAGATTGTGATCCCTCATTTTCCTGTGGATCATATTATGGCCAATGAAAGGGCCGGAAGTTTTACCAAAAGAAGCATAAAAAATGATTCCAAAATGGACGCCCTTTACTGTGCCATTAGTATGGTCGATTTAACGAC
>JABGVH010000060.1 GCA_018646195.1 Halobacteriovoraceae bacterium | reverse complement strand
TTCTGAATAGAGAGTGCCACAGACTTGTAAAGCTTTTCCAACAGTCACGATATCGACATATTCTTCAAGCTCTAGTGTTTGAAAAGAAAAAAGTTCCTTGGTCCGGGCAAAAGTTTGGACTTCGTCGACCCAAATATAAATTCCTTTTTCTTTGGCCCATTTAAAGACCGTTATAAAGTCTTCCCTGGAGGAAGTGATGAAACCACCTTCTCCTTGAATTAGTTCAAGCATCAGTACACAGTACTGGTCAGGATTTTTTTCCCAACAGGCATCGAGCGCGGCAATGGTGGCCTCGATTGAATTACCCGGGATCGAAGGGTCAAAATGCGGAACATGATCGACTTGAACAGTTTCCGGCATGCCTACTCGGTAGGCCTCATTATGAGTGATGTCTTGGGTGGCGACGCTTCTGCCAGCGAAGGCCTTTTCAAAAGCTAGTATTCGGTAAGCCGGTGCTTTTTTTTGCCAAAGCATTTTAAGTGCAGTGTCATTGGCAAAGCTGCCTGAACCGGAATACCAAAAATGTCTTAATTTACTATTGGCCACCGTCGCCAACAGCGAGGAGGAAAGATTGAGGGCATCTGCGTAAGGAAGTAAATTGCCACACATGACGGTGTCACGAGTCGCCGCCTCTAGGTGAGATTTAATCGTCAAGGGGTGAGAGTGGCCTAGTAGGTTGGGACCAATGGCACAGATTAAATCATACTTGACGCTTCCATCTAGGCATTCTGTAAAAGGACCGTGGCCGCGACCGGTAGAGAGATAGGGATAAAGAAAACCCCGGCCTCTTTGTTCGGCGTATTCTTGCAGGGCATCAGTAAGCTGACCTTGCTTGGAAGGGTCTGCTGCCACTACTGAGTTGAATTTTTGTTGAGTGGTTAAAATAGAGGAAAATAGTTTATTGACCTGATCCTGAATTTCTGGAGAATCGATTCCTAGTGCTGTGATATTTGTTGCCATAAAAAAGTTGTCCCTTGCTTTCTATAAAGGGGAAAAGGATAATAAGACGCATGTCGGATCATAGCACAGTCGAAATATTAAAGTCATTAGAGTCCCTTTACCTGGAAGGTAAATACCCCCAGGCCAAAGAGCTGCTGGTTAAAAATAAAGATCAATTTGAAGCAGGGCTTTTCCATTTTAATTTGGGAACACTGAATGCCAAGATTGGAGAGTTTGCCGTCGGGCGTTATCATTTAGAAAAATCCCTTAAGAAGGGCTTTTATAACCATAAGCTTTTAAAAAATCTTGATGTCATTAAAACCAAATTAGAATTGCCCAATATCCATTCTGAGAGCTCGGCCTGGGATCAATCAATTAATCACGCCTTAGATATTCCAATTAATTTTTATCTGACGGCGACTCTTATTTTATTAGTCAGCACTTTATTATTTATCCGGGCAAAAATCGTTAAGAGTCTAGCTGTTAAGATCGTGATTGTAATGATCGCCTTGATTCCCTTTGGATTCTCTAAGATTTATCTGGAAGATGTTAATCACGCCATCTTGCTCAAGGAATCAAGTATTTTAGAAGGACCTTCTAAAATTTATCCTGAGCTACAAAAAGTAAAGGCCGGAACCAAATTGATTATTGGTGAGAATATCGACGGTTGGTTTTTTATAAAGTACCCCTTGGCCTATTCAGGTTGGGTTTCCCGTACTGATTTAGGAATTTTATAATGGATAGTTTCGAAAAAGAAGTGAAGGATAAGTTTGATGAATCCAATCAACTTCCAGAAAAAATAGATATCTCTATGGCCAAGTATTTTTGGCAAGCCAATCCATTAGTTGGACGCAAAGAAGATTCGATTCCCAAATACCTGCGTAAAGTGAATGTCCTTAAAAATTTCTCTGATAATGAATTGAGAGTACTTTCAACTTTTATGCACACTCGGGATTTTTCGGATAAAGAAGTTATTTTTAAACAAACAGATCTTGGAATGGGTTTTTATTTTATCTTTTCAGGAATGGTTGATGTCATCGTCGAAGACGAAGGTTCGAAGGATTCGAATTCAGATTTAATATTGACCCTTGAAAAATATGACTACTTCGGAGAGTTGGCGCTTTTGCAGGAAAATAGCGTTAGGAATGCTACAGTCATTTCTCGAGAAGGGTGCCAGTTACTTGGAATTTTCAAACCCGATCTTGATCATCTAATTCACTCTGATCCAGTTGTGGCGACCAAGCTTCTACAGTCAGTCTCGGTGATTATTGCCAATAGACTTTTTTCTCTAACTAAAGAAGTACGGGAATTAAAATTTAAAATTTCCCAATTGGGTTGCACTAGTGTCAAGTAAAGTCGTTAATCATAACGGTAAACTTCAATTGATTTTTTTCTTCAGCGTCCTTTTTTTAGTAATGGGCGCCTTGATTGAATTGCCACGGCTTTCAATTCCATTGACGGTTGGCTATATAATTTTCTTAATAGTAAATCCGGCAATACCAACTCTGATTAAATTGGGTTTTTCCAGAAGCTGGTCTATAGCAATACTTTTCTTTGGAATAATCTTTTTCTCGACCTATCCACTGGTCAAAATCGTTCCGATGATTAAACAGCAGTCTGAAAACCTGACATATTATTACCCTAAGGTTGAAAGCTACGTTAAGAAAGAATACCAAAGCGTTCGGGTTAAAATAAAGAAAATTAGTGGCTACGAAATTGGTGACCAATATATTGGAGATGGAATAAGCTGGGTGCGCCAAACCACCACTAACATTCTCTTAAATATTCCCAAAATTGTCGGCTCGGTACTTGAGTGGTTCTTTTTAGTGCCGCTCTTTATTTTCTTCATGTTAAAAGATGGCCATGCCTTAAAAAGGACCGTCTTGAAATTAGTTCCCAATAGTATCTTTGAGCGTTTTTACTACCTCTCCCATCAGTTTAATAAACAGTTAGGGGATTATATTTTCGCCAAATTTGTTGAGGCAAGCATTGTAGGCATTATTATTACTACCGGCCTTTTGATTATGGACGTGCGCTTCTCGCTACTTTTAGGGCTGGTTGCTGGCATCACAAATATTATTCCCTACGTCGGTCCGGTATTGGGAATGGTTCCTGGCATCATCTTGGCCTTGGTTGAGCACGGCTGGGGTCCTCAATTTGGTGGAGTTTTCCTCCTCTACATGATTGCCAACGCCATCGATATTGGATTAGTTTTCCCAATTCTGGTTTCCAAGATTGTCGATATTCACCCAGTCTTGGTGGTAGTCAGCGTAATCCTTGGTTCTCAGTATTTCGGCATCATCGGAATGATCATTTCAATTCCCATGGTCGCTGCGTTAAAGCTAATTGTTCTAGAGATTTACAAAGAAATATATGCGCCGCGCATAAAATGACAGAGAAAACCTCTGGTGCTAGACTTCAGTTGAATTGAAGCGACTAAATCTAATCCTATTAATGCTGTTTTTATTTTCCTGCTCGACTGAAAGGCCGACGGGGAAAACCGAAGCAGAAGTTCTTTTTAAAGAAGCAAATTCTTTAATTGAAGACGGCCGCTTTCTTTTGGCAACTGAGAAACTTAATTCTCTCCGCTCTCAATATCCCTACAGTTATTATGCGACTCATGCAGAACTACTTCAGGCAGATATTCTTTTTAAACAAGAAAGTTACGAAGAGGCAGCCTCAGCCTATATCCTCTTTAAAGATTTCCACCCAAAATATAAAAAAATGTCCTACGTTATTTGGAAAATTGCAGAATCTTTTTTTCAGCAAGTTCCAGATACTCACGACAGGGACTTAACGCCAGCTCATGAATCGATTAAGTATTACCAAGAGCTACTTCGTCTCTACCGAAAAACAAAGTTTAGCAAAGATGCACTCGAGCGGATTAAATTCTGCAAAGGCATGATCCGCGATAAAGAACAGTACATAGCAGATTTTTATTATAAGACGGATGTATTCGATGCCGCCCGCTACCGTTATCTAGCTATGCTCAAAAGATTCAGAAGCCCAGTGCTTCGTGACCACTCGATGATTAGGGTGGTTCTCTCCTCAGCAAACCTAGGGGAAGCTGAAAGATGCAAAGCTTATTATAAAAAATATCTTTCCAAAATTTCGGCTTCTAGTAAGGCAGAGCTCGTTGATGCTTTCGGAAGCTGTACTAATAATTAAATTTCAGGAGGCCTAGTGACCCAACTTACGTCTAAAGAATTACTTACTAAAGGAATTAGTTGTTTCAATAACCGTGAATACAAGAAAGCACAGATGCTTTTTGCGGAAATTATTGAAGGAGACGAAAAAGACCGGGCCATTTTAATTGACGCCTTTTTTCATATGGCCAATATCTTTCACCTCAAAGGTGAAATTGGAAAGGCCATTAAAGCTTTTAATAAAGTTTTATCTCTCGATCCATGCCACACCGACGCGTCGATTTCACTAAGTGTTCTGTATAATGACATTGGTCATTACGAAGAAGGCAAAAGAGTTTTTGAGCAGGCCAATGAAAGAGTCCGCCATAAAAAGAATCAAAATGCTATTTACGATAGCGAAGAAGCGCATGTTCCTGGAACTATCACTGGAATTGACGACGCCCATATTAATAAAAAGTTTTCTCTTAAGCATTATGAGTTAGCAGAACTTTATATGGTCTATGATCGTTTTGATGAAGCACTTTTTGAATACAATAAATGCATCACTCTCGATTCAAGTAATCATGAAGCCCGCATTAAGTTGGCCAAGGTTTACGCCCGCAAAAATTTCCCTTCCAAGGCCTTTGAAGAACTTCGCCGTCTTAAAACCGAAGAGCCTTCTTACCTTCCCGCTAGAGTCGCTCTAGGAGTTCTCTACTACGGCAATGGCAAAATTCTTGAGGCTCAAGCTGAATGGCAGAACGTCCTCTCTAAAGATCCACGCAACGGCCAAGCCGCTATGTATTTGAATCTTTCGAAGACCGCCACAGAGACGACTCTTTAATTATTCCAAACAGCTCTTTCTTAGAAAATAAAAAGGCTCCTAGAAGGAGCCTTTTATATAATCATCAATTTAAGTATTCGTTTTAAAGTTTTGGAGTTCGCTCTTTTTTAACTTCATCACCTGTCTCGAGATCAACCGTCACTTCAGCGATGGTGACTTCTTCTGGGTGGGCCAGTTCAACTTTTGTACGGCGTGAATCATCAGATGCTGTTGAGTAGCTGACGATATGTTTTTTAAGTTCGGCGTACATTTTAAAACGCACTTCAAGTTTTGAATCCTGAAGAACGATTTGGCGAGCTAGTTTTGTTTTATTATTAATGACGATTGGGGCCTTAAGGTTGGCCGACATATCAGTCACAGTTTTTGGAATAGTTAGAATGGTATAGATACTGGCATCGTTAAGACTTTCTAGTTCTAAACTTTTTAGTTCGGCCGGAAGAAGTTTAACTACATACTCAGGACGATAAATTTTCGGCTCAATGATAGGGAAGGCAGTGGCGCCGTCATCTACTGATTGAAACCAAAGAATTAATGTTTGATCGCCTGGGTCAACTACGAAGAATCGCTTTAAGTTTTCGAATCCTAATAGTCCGTCTTTAAAAGAAATGATGTCAGTTTTGTCGACTTCAAGTTCTCCAAAACGAGTGGTGTTTATTCTCACAAAAATCCTCCGATGGAAGAGCGTCATTTAGCCCTTAATAGATTCTATCAACCGTAGGGGCAAAAGTGCAAGTGGGAAAAACTGCTCTTATTGCTCTTGATTAAGTGCATCAATGGCTGGAATTACAAATCTATTCAGAAAAATAACTACTTTTTAAGCTCGTCTGAGAGGTCAGAGATAGTAGTTAGGTCTGCTTGAGAAGCTTCAGTATTTTGATCCTGAATGGCCTTATAGACCTCTTCTCTGTGAATTTTAGTTTCTTTGGGTGCTTTGATGCCAAGCCTAACTTGCTTGCCTTTGATCTGTACTACGACGATCTTAATATGATCGTCTATTGCAATGCTTTCACCTAGCTTCCGTGTTAATACCAGCATAATGTCCTCGAGGGCCTAAACCTTCCTGATTTGGTTCGCTAGAGACATATATTACCCGACATTGTAAAAAGCAAGGAAAAAACAGAAATAACGCCTCTCCATAAAAAAAATTTAGAGTATAGGGCGCTTTTGGGGGCCTTTTCTTAACGCAAGAAGTCTAAAAGGCTTTTATTCAGCATGTTTTGAGAGGTTTGATAGGTGGCTTTTAAAATATTTTGCTGCTTGGTGATATCTGAAAAAAGTTCGGCGATATCGGCATCCATTAAGTGAGATTTACGCTCAGCTGAATCTATATTGGCCGATTCGTTGCCTACCTTTGAATTATCTATCGAGCCAGTTAGTGAGCCCACTCGGGTTCGGAGTGTTATCAAACGATTTATGGTTTTATCAAACTTCGGCAATAGACTCTGAACCAGTGAAGCATCGTTATTTTCTAGACCTGCAATTAATGAAGAGAGCTGGGCAAAAATATTTTCCCGGGTGTGAAAATTTTCAGCTGGTGTTTTAGTCGAGGCCAGGTCCCTACCGGTATCTACCGAGTGATCGGGATTACTTTTCGGCGGAGGGGTCTCGCCATTTTCAATAGCGTCTATTCTTTTTTGTTTTTGATTGAGCTCAGGAATATCTTCAAGGGGATTTTGAATTTTACCTGAACTATTTTCGCTCGAGTAAAAGATTTCAGCGCCGTGCATATTAATTGGGATGAAAAAATCTTTTGAGATTTCTAGAGAGGACTGCCCTTGATCTCCGGAATAGTCACCAGATTCATTAAAGGGTTTTTGCAAGGTTTTAAAACCAGCAAAAATATAGCGCTGATTGATACGTTTATTTCCAATCGCCAGGGCTTGATTGCGCAGCTGAGTGATCTCATTGGCGACGTTGCCACGGATATCTTCGTCGTAGAAATCAGAAGATTGCTGGATGGCAATTTCTTTGGCCTTCATGACAATGTCGGTTAGTTCCTCAAGAGATTTTTCGGTGACATTTAATTGCAATTGAGCAAAGTTAGCATTTTTAATATATTGCTTATTATCAGAAGTGTTGGAGTCAATATTAAGGGCTTCAATATTGGCCATAGGATTCTGAGAAGGGCGAGTGATCTTCTTCAAGTTAGTTCCCTTGAGTTGAAGATCTTCCATGCGACTCTTTGCCTTATTCAGAGAAAAAGCAAAGGAGGCGTTGGCGCTGTTTTCAGAAACTCTTGTCATTTCTTTTAATTAATTCCTTTTATCGTTTAATGCTTAAAACAGTATCAAAAAGCGTATTGGCAGTTTGCATAACCTTTGCCGAGGCTTGATAAACGTGTTGATAGCGAACCATATTTGCAGTTTCTTCATCGATACTGACACCAGAAATACGGTCTTTAATATTTTTAGTCTGGACTAGGATACCTTCTGCTTGCTCGCGGTCGAATTTGGCCTTACCAGTTTCAAGTCCGATACTCCCGATTGTTTCAAGAAAGGCTTCTTCTAAGGTGGCCTTGCCGCCATCCAGAATTCGTTCGTGCTGAAGCTTTGAGACACCGAGAGCAATCCTATTGTCACCAGGTCCATTAGGAGTCATCCCGGTAGCTATATTGCGAGAGTCCTCCATTATGATGTTATTAATTTTAATATTAGTGGCCGCCTCTTCTTCTTGATTTGGTAGATCAAAAAAGTCGATATTAGTAAGTGGTCCCTGGGCATCAAATTTAGCGGGGTTTCCAGCTTGGTCAACTTTGATTTCACGATTGACGAAACCTCGCCTGTGAACCGCATTAACCGCTTGCATAAGGTTGTAGGCAATTTTATCGATGCTTTTTTGAAGATCTTGAACTTCTCCATTTCGAACCTGAAAGAGGCCTTGGATTTTCCCGCTTTTAAAGCGGTGTGTGATTTTTTGACCAGGTCGGTTTTTGAAATAAATTTCCATTGATCCATCCATATTATTGGAGGAATCTTTTTTCTGAACTCTGCCTGCTGCCAATTCTTGATACTGAGTTCCAGACACCAGAGAGCCGACATTTTTGGCCATGACATTAAAGCTACCTTTCTCATCTTCAAAAGTGTGGATTTGAAAGGATTCGGAGAGTGTCCGCATATGGGTTTCACGTTGATCGCGAAAATCTCCTGTTTCGCCCCCAAAAACTTCAAGCTCAGCGATTTGCTTATTAAGTTTGGCAATATGCTTTATCGATTCGTTGAGGTCGTTAACTTCACTTTTTATTTTGTTATCAACACTTCTTGAAATGGCGTCGAGAGTGCCGCGAATACGTTTAAAGTCTTTTACCACTAGACCTGCGGTATCTCTAACTACAGAGCGAACTGTTTCGTTCTCAGGCTGATTGGCGAGGTCACGAAAAGCATTGAAGAATTTATTGAGGACTTTGTTTAAACCTTCATTGTCGATTTCATTAAAAATGTTTTCGACTTCAGTTAATTTCTTGGTTCTTTGATCGAAGTAATTAAAGGCGGTGGTAGTACTTTGCAGCCTCTTCTCTACGAAAGGGTCGTGAGTTCGTGATACGTCACGAACTCGTGCACCGGTCCCGAAAACTAATCCACTTGTACTGATTGGATTATTTGTCTCAACATTGACTCGTTGTCGGGAATAGCCTTCGGTACTGGCATTGGCGATATTGTGCCCCGTAGTCTCTAGAGACTTCTTCGAAACCATGAGTCCGGTTTTACCAATGCTTAATAGGTCAGCCAATTGCCCTCCTGGCGATGACTAATTTCTTTTTAAACTGGAGATACTGACTTTGTAGTCGCCCCTCTCGAGTTGTATGTTTTATAATGCTTCTCTCCCATCGCATCTTCCCTGATTTGTTGGAGAGAGTGAACAGCCTTATTTATAAAAATTTGATTCTTTTTATTTTGTTCCTGAATTTTTTCGATCATATCGATAAGAAGAGCGTTGAATCGAAAGAGGTGTTTCTTTGTTCTCTCAACTTCAATTCCACCCATAATATCAAGTAGGTCAGAAATTTTATTAATTGGCCCTAACTCGTGATCGACAACCATTACATTAACTTGTTCGATTACATCTTTGCGGACGGCATCTATTTTTGTAATTCGTTCAACCAGTTCTTCCTTGGCCTTTATTTTTGCTTCGAGCCCCTCAATATCATTTTCAAGTAATAGGGCGTACTCATCAAAAGTAAGATCTAAAAGCTCTGCATGCATTTCGCAAAGTTTTTGCCAGAGGTCAGCCGTCTGAAAATAGAGAAGCTGAAATTGTTGATCTTGATAAAGTCTTTGTACTGACGACATCTTAATGCTCCTGTGCTAGAATTTTGTCGGCCATCGCCTCAAAATCCATTTTGTAAGTCCCACCATTTATCTGGGCCTTAAGCGCCGCAATCTTGGCAGAATTATCTTTATTCGGGGCTGCGTCGACTGCTTTTTTTATGCGAGAAAAATCTCGAATTGCATCTGAAATATTAACTTTAGCGTCTGAACTAGTTAGGCTTTGTAATGCTGTTTTACGAGCGGCATCGTTTCTTTTTAAAGCCGTCGCCTTAAGCTTCTGAGTGTTTGAGGAGCTTGATGCTTCTCGACTACCAGGGAAGAAATTGGAGCGATTAGTTGCGCCTTCGATATTACTCATGGGTCTTCTCCTGTGGTACGGCTATAGTTGGCTGGCTGCCTCTATTGATTGAGACAGGACTATTGCTTTCAACACTTTTTGCAGCTTCAATGGCAGGTTTTTTATAAACTCTTTGAGCGGCTTGTAATTCTTTAAGCCGATTAAAGGTAAATTTGTTTCTTTGGTCGTGGGGATAAATTTGGTCGAGGATAACTTTCTGAAGACCTTGACCCTTATTGGTTTCAGTCATCATTTTTGCTTGCTCGCCTTTTAATAGCTGTCGGTAATAATCAGTGGCGCTATCATCAGGCTTAGAGCGATCAATTGTTTTATTCATTTGATCAATCATCATGGCGGCGAATTGTTCTTCTTGTCCGCGCGCAGCTGCTTTGTACATTTCAGGAACGTATTCAAGGCCATCGTTCTTCAAAACTTTTGGTTTCGCTTTTGATTTTTGATCAACTGCAATACCGCGCGAACGAATATTATCAATTTGGACATTTTTGAAATCTACTGCCAATTTACCCTTCCTGAGTATTTTGGTTAATCAATCCTTGATTAACACCTTAATTTTATCTTTTTCGGCCCTAAAAATCTAGAGAACGCCGGTATTGCCCCCTCTAGGGCCGTTTTGCTTGAATTAATTTCATACTTAGATAAGTTCAATTTCACCTACCAGAGAGCCATTTCTTTTAAGTGCTTGAAATATCGAGATCAAGTCTTCTGGAGTGGTGCCAAAGGCGTTCAAACTCTTAACCAAGTCATTTAGTGTGGTTTTATTTTCAATATAGTAGAGGCTGCTTGGCTTATCGCCGCCGCCGCCGCCTTCGGTTTTAATTTCGATGGTCAAGTTTCCATGACTAATTGCCACTGGTCTTAGGCTAATGCCACCACCGGCGACAATTGTGCCTGTTCTCTCATTGATAATGATCTTGGCCTTGGTATCCGTGTGGACTCGAAAATTTTCGATGATCGCCATAAGCTGGACTACTTTTCTTTGGTAGTGAACGGGAATGATAAGATCCACAGTCGACGAATCCCTGGCGGTTGCGAATTTTCCGCCAAGCTGCTCGTTCAAGGTTTTTTCAATTCGCGCTGAAGTGGTGAAGTCAGAATTCCTTAAACTAAGGCGAATAGATTTTTTCTTATCAAAATTGAGCTGAATTTCTTTTTCGATAACCGCCCCGTCTGGAATGGTGCCAGTGGTCGGGAAGGCGGCGCCTTTTGTAAGCCCACCGATACTAATACTACCATTGGCAACCGCATAAACTTTGCCGTCTCCGCCTTTGAGGGGAGTGACTAAGAGAGTTCCACCTGCCAAACTGGCGGCGTTTCCTATAGAAGAGACATTGATATCTATTTTCTGGCCGACTCTCGAGAAAGGCTGCATTTTAGCAGTGACAATTACGCTGGCGACGTTTTTTGAGGCCAGTTCTCTTTGTGGATTGAGACCGAGTTTCTGAAACATTCGCTTCATTGAGTTGTTGATAATTTCACCACCACCATCTCCGGTGCCGTTGAGGCCTATCACTAATCCGTAGCCGATGACTGGATTTTCTCGAACCCCTTTAACAGACACAAGGTCCTTCAGCCGATTTGTCGGGGCTGCCAGAGAAATCTGGGATAATAATAGGGTTGTTAGTAAAATAAAAACTTTCATTAATTACCTCAATATATCGATACTCGATTCTAGTACTTTGTCGGAAGGAACAGTGTCGCTAACATTGACATCCCTTCTGGCGACAAGTGCCTGAACTTCGATCAGTCGTTTTCTATTTTTATAAAGTAAGTGCTTTCTTCCTCGTAGGAGAATATGGTCGGAGTTAATCTCTTCAACTATTACGCTTGAGACTTTGTCGTAAACTTTTCCCTCAGTGTCGGCGACAGCTGCTTTAGCCGGCTCTTCTTTTTTCTTCTCTGCTGTCTTGTCACCATCTTTCTTATCCCCATCTTTTTTCTTCTTTGGTTTCGGCCGGTCTGGGAATGCGCGCTTTAGTTCAGCTTGAATATCTTTCTTCATTTGTCCTAGAACTTCGATCATGATGATATCGCCATTCTTTTTGCGGTTGTTCTGAGTGAAGAGGTAATTTTCGTTACCGTCACCTGCCCAGAGACTGCCGTCGGATTGGTTATCGTTGAGGTCGTCAGCTTTATAGCGCTTTTTCATGGTTGGTCGGTAACTTCTTCGAACACTCGGAGAAATACTTTTTGAATCTCTAGAGGTGAGTCCTTTTCCACGCCAACTCTTGGGTTTCTTGCTGCGGTAAATATCAAATTTATCGCCTCTGTTTCGACGCTTTCTTTTCTTGGGCTGACCTTTATCAAAGGAGCTCTGCATATTCTTAATATAGTTCGAACAAGAACTAATACTTAATGATGAAAATAGAAGACATAGAATGCATAAGGCTTTCATAGACTGATCTCCACTTTATTAAAATCGATCACTTTTCCTAAAATTATTTTTTTAGAGTTTGGATTGCGCAATTGTATTTGTTCGCCCAATTTTCCAGACTTGAGAGGAATAGCAAAACCAGATAAGGCAACAGTTTTGTTATTGATTTCCACTTTTACTGGGTTTCCTCGGGAAACTAAATTGAGGGCTGAGAGGTCTGTAAAATTCAGCGCCTGCCCCTTGGTCATGGTTTTATTGATTTTATAAAAAACCACTTTGTTCAAGTTTGTGAAGTACTTAGCAGGATTGGTGGAAAAGGCGTAACCCAAAATAAATTGACGAGGTGCTAACCCCTCATTGGAGAGTGGGATATCTTCAGTTGTCCGCAATACTTTGGAACGAACTAGGATTTTTCCTTTAAGCCAAAGTGTTTTGGTACTGCCACTTAGTGGTTCTTCAATTTTCACTAAAATACTTTTTGCTCCAGTGAATTTGCAATTCTTGCATTCAAAAGAAATATTGTCAGCGTCACTTAACTTTATAAGTGCCTTTTTAGTAAGTAATTTTAATTCTTTTAAGTACCAACGCTTTCTTAAACCAAACTTCTTTTTTAGGTAATTAGCCAAGGAAACAGTTTGGATACGGTCTGGAGTAATGGAGATTTCGATGCCTTTAAAATCTTTAGATAACATCTTGGCCATATGCCGGCTATTTAACAGGCCTTTGGAATTTAATAACATTTTAGAAAAGGCTTTTTGAATTTTGGGTTGGCAATCACTTTTTTCAATTAAGTCAGCGTAAGTGATCTCGTCGGTATTGCTACCGTAAAAGATGCGATTCTTTGTTTCAATCTTACAGGCCCAGCTATTGCTGGTTAGAAGAATTGAGAACAGGAAGATCGATAATTTTAGCATTCTTTATTACCTTAGTTGGTTTACTGTTTGAAGCATTTGATCGGCCACGCCCATCACTTTTGAATTCATTTCGTAAGCTCTTTGGGCCTTGATTAGGTCTGTCATTTCTACCATTACACTGACATTAGACATTTCAAGTGAGCCTTGCTCTAAAACGCCGGAGTTACTATTGCCGGCGATATTTGAAATGGCTGCGCCACTTGAAACAGTTTTTTCAAATAGATTGGCTCCGGCTGAATTGAGTCCTGTCGGATTGGCAAAAGTATAAACTGGAATTTGTCCGATATTGATCGGTTCGATCTGACTTTTCATATAGGCGTCCACCTGCCCATTGGGAGAGACGTGCACTGATTTTGTATTGGGTGGAAAAACTAGCACTGGAAGCACTTTAAAACCCTGCTTAGTGACAAGAGTTCCTTGGTTATCCACGTGGAAGGAACCGTCTCGAGTATAAGTCACTTGCTGGTTGGGCATTAGAATGCCAAAAAAGCCCTCACCATTAATCATCAGATCAAAGGGATTGTTGGTAATTTTAGGTGAACCCTGTGAAAACTCCTTACGGATCGCCGAAACTTTTGCGCCACTGCCTACCTGGACACCTACCGTCCATTTGGTGGAGTCGGAGGAGCGAGAACCAGGTTTACGAATTGTTTCATAAAGAAGCGAATCGAACTCGGTCCGTCTCTTCTTAAAGCCAACGGTATTGATGTTGGCAATATTATTTGAAATTGTGGCGACGTTGGTTTCTTGAGCGGCCATTCCGGTGGCGGCAGTATTGAGTGCTTTTAGCATGGCTTCTGCATTAAAAGACAGCAGTCCTATCACTAAAAGAAATCTTAATTTTTTACCAGTCATTAACCCTCCGGGGCATTTTCAATTAGAACTTGGCTATATCGTTCACTTCTCTTCCGACCACATTGTCGTAGGCCTTGATTACTCTTTGGATGCTTTCAAAATGGCGATGGGCGCGAATCAACTCTGACATTTCTTGAATGGCATTCACATTAGACTGCTCTACATAACCTTGTTGAACAGTGGTGTTGCCAGTTTCGCCTTTCATATTTCCAATATTGGCATTGATATAATAAGAGCTGCCTTCTTTGCGAAGGGCATGCAGGTCTTTAAATTCAACCACTGAAAGCTCGGCAATTTGTTGATCGCCTCGAAAGACCTCTCCGAAATTATTGACGGTGATTTGTCCCTTGGCATTCATATCAACTAGCCGTTCATTCGGCTGCGGAATTTTTGAACCTTGAGCAGCCAATTCCTTGAGCTTAAGACCTTGGGGCATTTGAAATTTTGTTAAGACAGGATGACCTTGGTCAGTCACTAACTTGCCGTCGTTATTAATTGTAAAAGTTCCCCTGCGGGTAAAGCGGACTCCACCAGGAGTCAGTACTTCAAAAAAGCCCGGCCCATTAAGTGCCAAGTCGAGGGGATTTTTTGTTGGCCGCAATTGACCTTGCTTATGATTGGTATAGGTACCTTGGATACCGACATGTGAATTTTCTGCTCCGTAACTTCTATAGAAATCTTCAGGTGCCCATTCTTTATTGGGGAGATCGATATCAGTGTAACCCCTGTTCAAAACAGCGAGCTCTTCTTTGAAAGCCAGATCGTCTTTCTTAAAGCCAGGGGTATTGGCATTCGCTACGTTGTTAGCGATTGTCTCTACCTTTTTTTGTTGAGCTAAGGCACCCGAAATCGATACCCAAAGATCTTTCACACACCCTCCTGGTGTTGTTTTAATCTGCCTTAATATTATCAAGCAATGTGCCAATTTTCTTACACAGGCAAAAAGCTCCCTCGCTTAAAAAGCCATTTTCCTGCTGTTTTAGCGCCTAAAGGCAGGGACAACCAGGTTATGAGGGGATAGAATGGGGGTTTCCTGACAGGGAAATTTTGCCCTGATTGCGTGCAGTGTCAATAAATTGGCCGAGGAGTTGAAAATGGCGAAAAGTGGAGTAAAAGGCTCAAGTGGCGAAAGCTTCGAAGGGGCGCTTGAAGACTTGGAAAAAATGGTCAACCAGTTAGAATCTGGCGAACTTTCTCTTGAAGAGAGCCTAGAAAAATTTGAATCTGGAGTTAAGCTCTATAAAGACTGTAAAAAGATGCTCTCGAGTGCTGAAAAGAAAATTACTATTCTCTCGGAGAGTTTAAAAGAAGATGAATTACTTTAGCTTCCCCCCGATCATTTTACTCAGTTTTTTCTGGCTGCTGGCCTGCTCGACAGGACCAGTGCAGGAGAATCCCAGCAGTCCTTACCGAGATGACTTAGGGGTCTCGATAACCGGTGAAAAAAATCAGCTAGGCAAAGGTCTTCAGAAGCCAGATATTTTGTCTCAGGTAAATTCCGGCAGCGGGCCACAGCTTAAAACTGGCCGCCAATTTAATAAGCAAAAGGTTAAGGGAGTCGAACCAGTGATTGCCTTGGCCCTAGGCCCGGGGCTCTATGGAGTGACTGGCCATATTTCTCTTTTAAAATTATTTCAGCGCAATAAAACACCTATTCGGATTATCTCTGGTTACGGCCTGGCCTCGGTGGTTGCCGCCTATTACGCCATGGGAGTGACCCCAGAAATAATTGAATGGAAATTTTTCAAGACTCTCAAGGCGGTTGCTGGCTTGCGACCTTATAGTAAGAAATGGCTAGAAATTGTTGATAAGTATCTTTTGAAATACTTCAAAGGAAAATCAATTCAAAATGCCAAGTTGGTACTGGGGCTGCCGGTTTATGATGGGCGGCGGGGTAAGGTTGTTATTAAGAAACGTGGTGATCTTCACCAAATTTTGCTGGCTAATTTAACCCTCAATAACCGAGTGAAAGGCAATCGTTACCAGGCGGCCTTTCAGTATGATGTTTTTGGCCAAAGTGATACACTTACTAAAGCCGCTGATATTACTATTGCCCTCAATGCATTGGGCAGTGAAGTTACCTTTATTGAAGGGAGTGGTTTTTTAGTGGGAGTGTTCGGCAAGGCGGCGGCATTGGCCCATAGAAACAAAGTAAAAAGTAAGTTGTATTTTGATTTACCGGTAGGAGCGACTCCATTAGACTCCACCAAAGATATATCAGACTATATGAGAAAATGTGAATTATACGGGAAAGAAGTAACTGAGAAGTTGGATAGCTATACGGCCCAGTGGATTAGTGAGAATAAAGAGTGAGAAGTTTAATATTTAAAATTTTCGTAGGCGTTTTTGGACTTTCTGTTCTAGGAGCACTTTTCGGTTTCAGCGTTTTAGCCTACTTTTCTTTTGGTCTTCCCAAAATTTCTACCTTAGCAGATTACCGCCCTTCAATTCCTTCGCAAATTCTGGCCAAGGATGGAACGGTCCTGGCCGAGATTGGAACAGAAAAAAGAGAAGTGGTTGCCTTTGAAGATATTCCTAAGCTTATGATCAATGCTTTACTTTCGGCCGAGGACGATGGATTTTTCCAGCACCAGGGTGTCGACTATATGGGAGTCTTACGGGCGATGTTGGCAAATATTAAAGCCGGAAGAGTTGTTCAGGGAGGAAGTACCATAACCCAGCAGGTGGCGAAGTCGCTGCTTTTAACCCGTGAACGTTCCTTTACTAGAAAGATAAAAGATTTTCTATTGGCTCAAAAAATAGAAGAAAAGTTTTCTAAGCAAGAAATTCTCTACCTCTATTTGAATCAGATGTATTTTGGTGGTGGTTATTACGGAGTTAAAGCCGCCATTCGTGGTTACTTTGGTAAAGAGTTAAATGAAATTACGCCAGCCGAGGCGGCAATGATCGCAGGCCTATTAGTGGCGCCTGGAAAATATTCTCCTTATAACCGTCCCAAGTACGCCAAGAAGCGCCAGGGTTATGTCTTAAAGAGAATGTATGCCACGGGTAAAATAACTGAAGAAGAGTACAAGAAGGCATTGGCCGAAAAAATCCAGTACCGAGTCAGAAAGAAATCTAATTTTAAGGCCGGTTATTTTACTGACTGGGTTCGCCAGAGAGTGATAGCCAAAGTTGGGGAGAAAAGTTTTCTTCGCGATGGTTATAAAGTTCACACCACTCTCGATTGGGAAATTCAGAAAACTGCTGAAAAGGAAGTCGCCAAGGGTGTCAAAGGTATAGATAAACGGCAGGGTTTTTTAGGAGCATTGACCACTATCGAGACGGTTGAGGAACGAGATATCCAAGCTAAAAAATTTCGAGTAGATACTTACCGTTCAAAATCAAATTATTTTTATCTGGGTGACGACAATCAAAAAAATTATGAATTAGTTTTTACCGACGAGGAATGGAGTCAGACCAAAGAATTTAAAAAAGAAAACCAGTATAAAATTTATAAAAATATCCGTGCCGGCTATTGGCCAGAAGATCCCTTTTTAAATCTTCTTGAGGAAGAAAAATCCTACGAAGCAGTAGTGACTGCGGTCGATGATAAGGCGCGCTTAATTTTTGTAGAAATTGGCAGCATCAGTGGTTTCATCCCCTACGCTCATTTTTCCTGGGCCCATGAAAGAATAATAAAAGAAGAGCGCAGCTATTTAGGACTAGTTCAAACCCCTTCGACGATTGTTAAAGTGGGGGACGTTATTTTGGTAGACCTAAAAGAAAAGGCTGTTAGTCTCCTGCCACACGTTCAATCGACTCATCAGAAAAGATTTAAAAAGCGCAAAGACTTTAAAATTATTAACAAACAAAAATACCTGCTATGTGGATTAGACCAAGAGGCCGACGCTCAAGGAGCGCTGGTTTCGCTCAATCCTTTTAATAGCGAAGTGGTGGCCTTTGTCGGTGGCTCAGATTTTACTAAGTCACAATTTAACCGTGCCATTCAATCACGCCGCCAACCGGGCTCGGCCTTCAAGCCAATTCTATTTGCCGCCGGTCTTGAAAATGGTTTCACACCCTCAAGCATCATTATCGATTCCCCAGAAGCACTCGGTGGAATGGACGCCTCGTTGAATTGGAAACCCCGTAATTATGACGGAAAATTCAAGGGGCCTATTACCTATCGCAATTCACTAGAGCAGAGTCGCAATGTCCCAACGATTAAAATTGCAGAAAATTTAGGAGTCCGCAAAGTTTTGAGCTTTGTCGAGCGGATCGGCTTCAATGCTAAATTGGATCAAGACCTATCTTTGGCACTGGGTTCTTTTGGAGTGACCTTAGTTGATATTGTTTCAACCTATGGCATTTTTCCAAATGGTGGCATTAAAATTGTACCCAAATCAATAATTTCGATCTTAGACCGCACTGGCACTGAACTTTTAGTTTCGGAAGAACCCAAAATCCTTCCCGGCCCCTCGCCCAGTCCCGAAGAGGAAGGCATGATGGTTGCGGAAGAGCAGTCACAGCTTGAAGTAGAAGGGGAGGCCAAGAAGATGAATCCCTTTCATGAAACCCTTTCCGAAACTCAAGTTTACGATGCCCGCTTGGCCTACTTAATGACCAATTTATTAAAGGGTGTGGTTTGGCATGGTACTGGTAGGCAGGCGCGAGAAATGTCTCCTTACTTAGGGGGAAAAACCGGAACCACTAATAGTTATGTCGATGCCTGGTTCTTGGGCTTCAGCGCCAACTTAGTGACCGGGGTCTGGACCGGCTTTGATGACAATAAAACTCTCGGTTGGGGTGAGACCGGTGCCAAATCAGCGCTTCCTATCTGGAAAGGTTTTATGCGCCATGGACTCAAAAAATACGGTGAAAAAGATTTTAAGGTGCCACTTGGGATCATCAACGTAAAGATTGACAAAAGTACTGGGAAGCTCGCCAAGCTGGCCTCCAACCAGGGCTTTCTCGAATCCTTTGTCGAAGGCACCGAGCCTGGGATCGAAAAAGAAGAGTCAGTCGACCCGGCAGATGTCAGTAATACTAGTCAGTTATTTGAAGAAGATGACTATTACAACGATCAGTAAGCAAATTTTTCCTAGCTAAATTCAGAGTTCAAACAGTCTTTTGTTATCCCTTGTCAGAACCGATAGGTCACTTGGAAGCAAAGAGACTAGAATTATGAACAATGATCGCAAAAAGAGCTTTTATAAGAAAATGACCAGTGGAGTGGGGCTAGCGCTACTCTTATCGGTATTTTTCCACGGCTTCTTTTTGGCCTATCAAGTGGCCGATATTGACCTCGATAAAGTGGTTAAAGACAAACGAGTCAAACAAGTAAAATTAGTCCTTAAAGAGCTACTCAAGCGCGAGCTCAATAAAAACAAAAGTAAAATTAAAAAGCAAATTGTCGCCTCGGAAAAGAAAGACCGCGTCGATAAACCCAAAGATAGTCGTTTCCTAAGTGACGCCAACCGCACGGTTGACCGCCAAACAGTGACTAAGAAAATTGGTAGCTTTAAGAAGGCCGGCAAGGGCAAACGCAAAGGTATCCATAAGAAGATGCCCAGCAAGAACCCAGGTCACGCTAAAACTAAAAAGAAAAAAGAATCGAAGCTGGCGAAGAAACGCAAAATTACTCGCAAGAAGAAAATCTCCCTCGCCGACTTGGCGATTGGTGACAAGGTTCCCAAGAAGAAAACGAAAAGTCACCGCAACCTGGCGGCGCTTGGACTTAATAATGGAGACTTGGGTACCACCGGTCTTTCGCAGAACAATGACTTTGTCGATGACGTGCCTCTAGGTGACATGACCGCCTTGAATACCGTTGAGTACAAATACTATGGTTTCTATCACAGGATTAAGCAGAAGCTTGAACAGCATTGGGGCAACTCCCTCCGCAAAAAGGCCACCGCACTCTACAAATCAGGACGCCGTATGCCGGCAGCAGAGAACCGCATCACCTCTCTTGCCATTACAATTGATATGGGTGGCAATATCGTAGAAATCGCCGTTAAATCCACTAGTGGGGTCCGCGAACTGGATGACGCTGCCATCGAATCATTTAATAAGGCCGGACCTTTTCCCAATCCTCCCAAGGGGATGATGAGAAACGGAATTACAACTATTGAATGGGGATTTGTAGTTAAAGGCTAGTGTTTAGTCTGACCTTTTAATAGATCTTTAAGTTTTCCAATACCTTCCATCATGACGTAATCACCCCAAATATTATCCAGTTCTCTAATCGCCTCGACAATTTCCATTGCCGCCATATCACGGGAAATTTTTTGGGTTTCGCTAAGGTGTGCAATAGCAAAAGAGACAGCTTTCAACGCAGGCTTCTCACAAACCTCAGACAGACGTTCTTCGTAAGAACTGTCGATCTTTTTTTCTTTGGTTTTAATGATCGCTGTATTTAAGAGCTGGATTGACTCTTGGTTTTCCATAATTTTCGTCTCTAACGTTTGGGTGTGGTGCCGTTTTTTTGAGAGCTGAAGTTTCACTTTATTTGTTTAATCCGGCAAGGGTTTTGTGAAGAACACTTTAAATAACTTTGTAATAATTGTGTCATCAAAATAATTTTGAAAGTTTTAAAAAGAAACGTCGATTTATTGTTAATTTTTGAATGAATTACTATTGACAAAAAAAATCTACACTAAAAGATCTTTTTGTTGCATTCGCCAACAGGCCTATTACCAGGGGAATTCAGCACTTTAAGCAGTTTTTAAATCTGTAAAGTAATTAGTATTTTTTTTTAAGACTGGCCTTCGCAGTGTGCACTGTAATCTGCAGCATTCATAAGACCGTCAAGTTGGGAGGTATCGGAAATTTTAATTTTAAGCATCCAGTTTTGGTAGGGGTCGCTGTTGAGAAGTTCAGGAGAAGCTTCTAACTCGTCATTTCTTTCCAGCACTTCACCTGTTAACGGGGAGTAAAGGTCACTGACAGATTTAATTGATTCAACTACGCCAAATGTCGCTTCTGCCGCCAATTCAGTGCCGGCTTCAGGAAGCTCCACGAAAACAATGTCTCCTAATGAACTTTGGGCAAAGTCAGTAATTCCAACCGTGGCAATTCCGGAAGCCTCCGCTACCCATTCATGTTCTTTCGTATATTTAAGCTCTTCAGGTACGTTATGACTCATTACTTATGCCCTCCGGTGACAAATGCTTTAGCGTGATAGGTGGCTTCAAAATTATTTTTACGAACTGCAATTTTAAATTTCTTACTTTCGGGAAAACGGGACCTTTCAACTAATCCCATGCAAATTCCCTTACCTAGAGTAACCGACATGGTACCGGAAGTGACAACCCCAATCTCTTGCTCATCACCATTCAGTATCTTATAGCCTTCTCTGGGAATTCCTTTCTCTAATGAAAGTTTAACTAAGCGATATTTCGATGTGTACCCCTCGAGGGAATTTTTTCCAATGAAATCGGGCTTGGCCATTTTGACGGTCCACTTCAAGTTGGCGTCGTAGGGTGTTAAGTGGTCCCCAAGCTCATGGCCGTAGAGTGGGTAACAGACTTCAAGTCGCAAAACATCCCTGGCGGCCAGGCCACAGGGACGCACTCCGGCGCCAATCAAGTCATCCCAAAGTGCCAGGATTCCATCACCTGGTATAAAGACCTCGAAACCATCTTCCCCGGTGTAACCGGTGCGGGCGACTAAAATATCTAAGCCCTTATAAGTTCGTGCCCGGACCCGGTAGTAGTCAAATTCCGAATCATCGATCAAACCTAACTCTTTAAAAATACTTTCCGTCTTGGGACCTTGCACCGCCAGCAAATTATAGTCGCCACTTTGATTGCGGATTTTAAACTCAAAGCGGGACGACAATTCTTCGGCGCGGGCCGAGATCCACTGCCAATCTTTTTCAATATTAGCAGCGTTAACACAAATGCCAACTTTCTGGGGCCCTAACTTATAGGCGATCAAGTCATCGATCACCGTGCCATCTTCTCTACAGAGAGGAGAGTAGACTGCCTTGGCGGTTTCGGCGCCAGCGAAGTCATTGGTGATAATATGATCGACAAATTCCACCGCTCCCGGCCCTTCCAGATAAAATTCTCCCATATGGCTGACGTCAAACATGCCGCATTGATTGCGAACCGCCAGCGCTTCTTCTTTGACTGAGCCGTATTGAATGGGAAGTTCAAAACCTCCGAAGGGAACCATTTTGGCGCCCAGTTCAACATGTTTATCATAGAGCAGTGTGCGTTGATTCATTTTGTACCTTTCTGATTTTCGGCAGCTTGCAAAAGATTTTCCATCAGCGAGAGGATAGTCATGGGGCCGACTCCCCCAGGAACCGGAGTGATTGCCGAACAAAGGTCATAGATTTGCTGATAGTGGCAATCTCCCGCTAGTTTCCCCTGCTCATCATTATTGATTCCGACATCAATCACCACCGGCTTATTGCCGCCGATATAATCCTTGTCGAGAAAACGGGGAACGCCAATAGCGGTGACGATAATATCCGCCTCGCGAGTTAAGGCCTTAATATCTGTAGTTTTTGAATGGCAAACCGTCACGGTGGCGTGGTGGTTAAGCATCAAAAGTGCCAGCGGTCTGCCAACGATTTGGCTCCTACCTATAATGACGACTTTTTTTCCACTCAGCCCGATCCCGTAGTGATTCAGGAGAGTGATAATTCCCTTGGGAGTGCAGGGAAGCAGTGCTTGCTGGCCAGTATCCCCGTGGAATAATAATTGAACATTGCGCTCATTAAAACCGTCGACGTCTTTTTCCGCCGGGATCAGCTGGTCCACTGGAAGCGCCGCCAATTGAGCTGGTAGTGGCAGCTGGATAAAGCAGCCATGGACTGAATCATCGGCGACCACTTTTTTAACTTGCGCTAAAAAACTCGCCTGATCCAAGTCTTCAGCAAATTGTAGTATTTCGCATTCCGCCCCAAAGCTCTCGCAGAATTTTTTCTTATTGCGGGTGTAGCGCTGGCTGGCCGGATTTTCTCCCACTAGGAAAACTTTCATACTGGGTGTAATTCCGGCATCTTTCAAGGCCTGGCAGCGGCTCTTTAATTTTTCTAATTCTTTTTCCCGAACGGGCTTGGACCTTAATTCAATAGTCACGGAGCTAACTCCTAAGTGGGGATAATAGCGTCATCATAGTAAAATAAAATCAAACAGGCGAGGCACTTTTTTATTCTATTTTGCCTCTTCCCTTGATAGACAAAGTTTATGTTTTTTTACTTAGGATTCGGACTGCAATTAATTGGATTTTCAAGCGTAGGGCTCTGCCTTTTCGCCGGACTGACTAAGGGAGACTATGGTCAGATTGAGCTGTTGCAATTAGTTGGCGGCTCGCTGCTTTTCTATGTCGGGAACTACCTCAAAGTAAAAGGCTCTGACGCATAGTCAATTCCTACCCAAGGCCCCTCGCTCGGGCTACACTTAGCTATGATCATTTTAGGCATCGACCCCGGTTCACGAAGTGCAGGTTATGGACTTATTGAAGTCCAGGCAAGAAAGCTTACTTACTTGGCCTCCGGCACCTTAAAATTCGACCACATAAAAGAATTCATGCCGCGTCTTGGAGAAGTCTACCGGGACGCCGAAATGCTTTTAACAAAGTACCGGCCGGATGAAATTGCCCTCGAGAGTTTAATCTACGTTAAAAATGTCAGCTCCTTGGCCAAACTTTCTCAGGCCAGGGGCGCCATGCTAGCGGCTTTCTGCCAAACACACGCAGAAAAAATTTTTGAATACTCACCAAATTTGATAAAGTCTTCGGTAACCGGACACGGCCACGCCTCTAAAGAAGGCATGGAAAAAACACTGAAAATGATTCTCGGCAGCGAGCTTCAATTTAAAAGTAATGACGAGAGTGACGCCCTCGGAGTTGCTGTCTGTCATGCCTTAAATCATGGCAGACCACAGATAAAGAGCAGTAGTAAAACACGTAAGCTACGAGACATAGCGCTACGTAAATAAAGTTATAGAGAACAGGGACACACCTATGATTGGATTTTTAGAAGGGAGAGTACTCTTTTCCGACGGAACTGAAGTCATCCTTAAAACCAAAGATGGCATCGGCCACCAAATTTTCTGTCAGCAAGTTTTAATTGAAGGACAGAAAGCTTCTCTCTATATATCCCATGTTATCAAAGAGGCCAGTCAACAGCTCTTCGCTTTTCGCTCCTTGCGAGACAAGAAACTTTTCGAGCTCTTAACCAGCGTTAAAGGAGTTGGTCCTAAATCGGCCTACGCCCTGACCGCCCATTTCACTAGCAAGCAAATTATCGAAGCCATTCAACTGGAAAATAAAAAGGCCTTAACCGCCGCTCCAGGGGTAGGCCCAAAAGCCGCCGCCCAAATGATCTTAGACCTCTCATCAAAAATTCATAAAATTCAAATGTACGCTATTAATAAAGAAGTACTAGAAAGTGCGCCGGTCTACACCGATATTCGAATCGAAGACAGAGAGCTTCCGGCCGACACACCACTTGGAGAGTCGCGCCTAATCGACGAAACAATCCTGGCCTGTAAAGAACTTGGTTTTTCAGAAGAGGCGATCATTCCCGTGGCGCAAGAAATTCTCAAGGCCAATTCGGTATCGAGAGCGGAACAATTAGTTCATCTGGTTTTAAAGGAACTCTAAAATGGAAGTTGAAACGAGCACCATCGAAAAACGTTTTCTGGCCGGTGGAACCACCGAAAGAGAAAAGACTAGCGACGAAGGCCTACGCCCCAAAAACTTTTCGGAATATATCGGTCAAGGCAAAGTTGTTCAAAATATTGAAGTGATGGTGAAGTCTGCCAAAATAAGAAATGAAGCTATGGACCACGCACTTCTCTCAGGACCTCCCGGTCTCGGCAAAACTTCCTTGGCGATGATTATTGCCGACGCTTTAGATTCAGAGTTGCATGTCATCTCTGGCCCGGCGATAGAAAAAAAAGGCGACCTGGCGGCAATCCTAACTAACCTCGGTGAAAGGGACGTGCTCTTTATCGATGAAATTCACCGCATGCCGGTAGCGGTTGAAGAAATTCTCTACTCCGCCATGGAAGACCACCGACTCGACATTGTCATCGGCCAAGGTCCTTCCGCCCGCACCATGAAAATAGACCTAAATCCCTTCACCCTAATTGGCGCCACCACTCGCAGCGGACTCTTATCCAATCCTCTTCGCGACCGCTTCATGGCACACCTGCATTTTGATTTTTACCAAACAGAAGAGCTACAACAAATAATTGAAAACAATCAGAGCAAATTAAAAGTTAAAGTAGAAGAGCAGGCCAAGATTTCAATCGCCGATTGCTCTCGCGGAACTCCACGTATCGCCAACCGAATCTTGCGCCGAGTGCGTGACTTTGCATTAGTCGAAGGAACTTCTTCGATAACTTCTGAGCAAGTTAAAAAGAGTTTGGAATTAATGGAAATTGACCAGCTTGGGCTCGATCGCATGGACCGCAAAATTCTCAGTGTCATCAAGGATTACTATGGCGGCGGCCCGGTGGGAATCGAAGCACTTTGTGCCACTCTCTCTGAAGACCGCAGTACTATCGAAGACGTTTACGAACCTTACCTGCTCAAGGAAGGTTTTTTATTGCGAACTCCACGGGGTCGCGAAATTTCTGATAAGAGCCGGGCCCACCTTTAGTGTCAGATTCCTTTTACGAACATGGCGTTAAGTCACAAGCTTCTAGCTAGTTAGGTGTGGTAGTTGCACTGATAAATTTCACTTTCGAAATTCTAGAGTGGGAAAGAGTAGATGAAGTGGAACTCAGAAAAATCTGAATCGTTGTCACCGAATACTTTTGAAAGAGCCGCACCGAATGAAACGTGGTGAGTGGTTTTTTTCCACTTGATATCGATCCCGACATCCATCCCTAGATTTGTGTTGAGGCCTTCAAAAAGAAAGGCCCCGCCATCATCTTCAGATTCAGGACTTGAAGCAAAAGCATCGCCACCGGAGATAGTTGTTTTATCTTCCCAGGCATAATAGCTGGCGACTAATTTTGTACCCACTCCAAAATAGGGAGAGAGAGAAAAGCGTTCGGTAATATGAATGATTGGTTGAATGGCGATGACCGGACGGAAGAAAAGCCCGGTTTCTTTTTCGTCGTAAGACTGACCAGTTTGCCCATCAACTGAAACAGCCGCAAAAGATGAGTCGAGGCGATAGACCGCCAGGTGAAAACTATAATTCCAAATCCACTCTACAAATTTGGTGCCGTCTTTATAAGTATTGGTGCCTAGTGTTTTTGAACGCAAGCGGCGAACACCTAAGTCGTAACCTTGAATATGCGCTTGGTAGCGAGCGTCTTGTCCTTTCGCTGCCGAGAAAAATGTAGGGTCTTTTTCGCGACCTTGGATAACTCCAAATAATAAATCTGTTTCAGTTAACTTTCCCTCGCCGTGGCCTTAATCCAACCAACCGCTAAACTGGTTACGTCGAGCTGGGTGCGACCAACCGGTTCTTGAACTTCAGTGGCACCAGTAAAAAAATCATCTGTTCTATCGGAAACCATGCTGATGCGATTGAAACCAATTCCAAATTCTTCCTTGGCGGTTTCTGAAGGTTTCATATTGACGGGACTTGACCCAACCGAGAGTTTTCTCTTCTTGTCGCCAGCAAAGGCCGACTGAGAAATATTGAGTAGTAGTAAACAAAATAGAATTTGTTTCATGGCAGTCTCCGTAAAAATTGATTTTAAAGATAGTACCAAAAAGCTGACGAATGTTAAGTTTTTTTAAGATTCATTTTTTGACTACTGCCATGGTGAGCTTTGAGTCACAAACTAATTTTCCTTCTTCAGTGGTGATTTCAATACGCCAGACTTGAGTGGTGCGGCCTAGGTGAATGGGAGTTGTCTTGCCTATTACTTTTGTTCCCTCGAGAGCGGGTCGCAAGTGGTTGGCGTCGATTACTTGGCCGAAGGCGACGTACTTACTTGAATCGAGAATCATATTGGCGGCAATCGAACCGAGAGTTTCGGCGAAGACGCATGAAGATCCACCGTGTAGTCGGCGGCCGGGTTGCACCGTTCGTTCATCGACTGGCATAGTGCCGATTAGATAATTGTCGCCGATCTCGGTGACTTCGATTCCGACGTGAGCGGTGATGGTATTTTTTCCCGAATCGTTGAGCAGTTTAAGGCCCTCTTCGTGAGTGTAGTCTTTGCGAAACCAAATCGAATTTTGATGATCCATAATTAATCCCAGCCAATAACTTCGTAGCCTTTTTTTCCAAGGCAGCGATTTACGTAGGCCTGTTTAAGTGAGTCGGGAGTTAGCGAGGCGCCAACAGCTCCACCGGCGGCCCCCATGGCGGCACCTTGTGCGATACCCCCGATAATGTCTCCCGTGAAAATTCCGGCTATGGCACCCATGGCAGAGCCGACTATGGATCCGCCACCTGCGCCTTTGAGGATTTTCTTGCCTCGAGGAGAGTCGATAAATTTATCGGCCCTTTCCATGCAACGGTCTATATCCATTTTTGAGCCACTTTTTCCCCTCTCTTTATATCTTGTGTTGGGATAGAGCACAGGACGGCTGGAACAGCCGATTAGCACAAGAAAAAGCAGAATGAAGCAAGTATTTGTTGATTTCATCTATAATTCCAATAGGTTATAGCTTTTTTGCGATAAAAACTAAGTTATTGAAATTGTATCAAAAAAGCTCAAATGGGGAAAATATGAGGCATATTCGACCCTCATTTTCGGGATCTCCTTTTGGAATGGGAGCGGAAATACCCGAAATCAGTAGTTTTTACCAGATTCTCACTTATTGATCGTGAAGCAGGCTAAAATTTGTTAATAAGTCTTTAAATCTGATAAGGATTACAGGCAAAAAGAGCAGGGCCACTGGTGCTTGATTGTTTTAGTTTATACTTAAGAAAGAGAAAGCCAGAAGCCATTGCAAAGATAAGTGAAGAGAATTACAATTATGACTCGGGAATTCAAGTAGTTATAAAAGTGATCATCTAGGATTGATAATATGCTTTACCAACGGACAGTCGCAAAAAAAGTCACAGTCACAGGAATCGGTATCCACTCCGGTAAAAAGGTGACTTGTGTGCTCCATCCCGCAGAGGCCGACTTCGGTATTCAGTTCAAAAGAATTGATTTAGGGAATGTGGATAACTTGCGCGCCTGTGCAGAAATCGTTGGCGCCACTGAAAACAATACCACTCTTGGCAGTGGAGAAAATGCCGTCCACACAGTAGAGCATTTACTGTCTGTTCTTTATGGGCTGGGTATTAATAATTGCTTCATCGAAATTAACGGACCTGAAGTTCCTATTATGGATGGCTCCGGTGCATCTTTTATTTTTATCTTAAAAGAGACTGGCATCGCCACTCTCAATACTTCTAAAAAGTTTATGGTAATCCTCGAGCCGGTCGAAGTGCGACTCGATGACAAGTGGGCGAAAATTGAGCCAGCTGCTCAGTTGATTATTGACTCAACAATCGTTTTCCCACACCCGATTATAAAGACCCAAAATTTAGAATTTGAATTTTCTTGCGAAAATTTCATCAACCATATCGGCAGGGCGCGTACTTTCGGCCTCTTTAAAGATGTCGATATGCTTAAGCGACGGGGATTAATTAAGGGCGGATCATTAGATAATGCCGTGGTCCTCGACGATTATAAAGTGATCAACCAAGAAGGCCTGCGTTTTAAAGATGAATTCATCCGTCACAAAATTCTCGACGTGATTGGAGATATCTCTCTGCTAGGTCATGAAATTGCTGGGAAAATAACTACTTACAAGTCAGGGCATAATCTTCACAATATGCTTTGTCGAAAAGTTTTGGATACTCCCTCTTCATTCCAAATTGTTAGTGCCTCATCTCTTGAAAAAGAAGCTGTGCAGGCCTTTGAGCTGCCGAGGGCCCTCGCCCCGTCTTTCCATTAACACCCCCATTCACTAATAAATTCAATGCACTGGCCATAATCTTAGAATGATTGTAGTTAGTTCTTAATCGTTAAAAGGATAATTTTATGAAGCTCTCAAGTGGCTTTTGGCAAACATATAAAGAAGTACCAGCTGATGCTGAAATACCTTCTCACCGTCTCATGATGCGGGCAGGACTGATCCAAAAATCCGCCGCTGGAATTTATAATTACCTTCCATTTTTGGTCCGTACCATCCGCAAGGTTGAAGAGATCGTGCGTTCTGAAATGGATAAGATTTCCTACGAAGTGACCATGAGTGTGGTGACTCCTGGAGAGTTGTGGAAAGAGAGTGGCCGCTGGGATGTGATGGGCGGCGAAATGCTGAAGTTTAAAGACAAGCGCGATCGCGATCTCTGCATTAGTCCAACCAACGAAGAAACCATCACCGATATTTTTCGTGGAGTTGTGAAGAGTTATAAAAATCTTCCGACCTCGCTCTATCAAATTAATACAAAATTTCGTGACGAAATCCGCCCACGTTTTGGTTTAATGCGTGGTCGTGAATTTATTATGAAGGACGCCTATACTTTTCACGCGGATGTTGAATGCATGGATAAAACCTATCAAGATTTTTACGATGGATATTGTAAAATTTTTGAACGCATGGGTTTTGAGTACACAGTGGTTGAAGCCGATGCAGGGGCCATGGCGGGACCAGGTTGTAAGACTCATGAATTTCAAGTGGTCGCCGATACCGGTGAAGATGAAATAATTTACTGCAAAGAAAATGACTACGCCGCAAATATTGAAAAGGCCCAAACTAAAAGAGCGAAAGTTGATTTTGAAACTAGTGATAGCACTCTTACAGAAGTGCCGACTCCAGGAATGGCGACCATTGAGGATGTTTGTAATTTTCTCAAGAAACCTCAAACCCATAGTTTAAAGTCGTTGGTTTACACTGCCAGCTATACTGGAAAAAAAGCGCGAGAAGAAGATATTTTGATTCAGCTTCTCGGTGACGATACTTTAAACGAAGTAAAATTAAAAAACTTTTTAGGCTGTGACCGGGTCTTGCCTGCCAATGATAAAAAATTAAAAGAGCTGGGTCTGCCAGTCGGTTTTATAGGTCCTCATGGATTGACCGCGGAATTGCGAATCCTACTCGACAGCGCGGTAAACGCCGATGCCGCCTATGTCGCTGGAGCTCTCAAAGTTGATGTTCACTACAGCGGACTGGTTCCCTCGAGAGACATTACAGCTTTTGAAACAGTTGACCTTCGCTTGTCTCGCAAAGGCGACCTTACTTGGGATGAAACCGGAACTGTCGACGTTCGCCGGGGAATCGAAGTAGGGCATATTTTTCAGCTAGGAGATAAGTACACTACCGCCATGAAGGCGACCGTGTTGGATAAGAATGGCAAAGCGATGGCGCCACTAATGGGCTGTTACGGACTTGGCATAACGCGAACTATCGCCGCAGCGGTTGAACAAAACCATGACGAGAATGGAATTATTTGGCCAGTTAACGTCGCCCCTTATCACGTCTACTTTGCTTCAATTGTAAAAAGTGATGAATACAAAACTATCGCCGAAGAAATTTACCGTGAGCTTCTCAGTGCCGGAGTTGAAGTGGTTTACGATGACCGCAAGGCCGGTCCTGGGTTTAAATTTAAAGATGCCGACCTGCTCGGTCTTCCACTTCGTTTAGTTTTTGGCGAGCGGAACTTTAAAGAAAGCGGAGAATTAGAAATAGTAGAAAGAAAAAGCGGTACTAAGCATACTTGTAAAAAAGAAGATGTAGTCAGTACTCTTCAAAAAATATTATCAGGGCTTTCTTAAATGAGTGATTCAGAAATTATAATCGGCATTCACTCTATTCGCGAGGCGCTTAAAAATCCTCGTCGTTCTGAATCGAAATTCTTTGGCACCTCTGATGCCTATAATGAAATGAAGAAAAATCTTCCGGCCTTTGAGCACGATTTGTTCAAACAGGGGGACCTGCAAAATCTGGCCAAAAAAGAAGTCGAAAAACGAGGCTTTCAATTTTCAAGAATTCCTTCCAATTGTTTTTTGACAACCAAACCACTAGAAGACCTGGATGTCTCATGGGTCTTTAGAAAAATAGAAAAAGGCGAAGTTCTAAAATTACTCTGCCTCGACCAAGTAACTGACGTTCATAATGGCGGCGCCATTTTGCGAACCGCCGCTTTTTACGGAGTGGATGCGGTTCTGATCTCGCAAAAAGGTAAATTTGGTAAATCACCTTCATTTATGCGAATAGCTTCCGGTGCCTGCGAGCATATCCCGATAATTAATTGCGGCAGCCTGCCAAAGGCCCTCAATAAATTGGGAACCCTCGGAGTCAGCGTCATCGGATTTTCCGAACATGCGGAAGAAAAATCTGTAAGTCCCGAGAAAGAAAAGAGTCAATGCCTGGTTTTGGGTTCAGAAGACCGGGGTTTGTCCCATGCCGTCATGAGGATCTTGACCCAGAAAGTTCAACTTGAGCCGCAAGGCCCCATAAAGTCTCTCAATGTCTCTGTCGCGGCGGCGGTAGTTATGGAAAAATTTTTTAGTCATTAGTTCTTGAATTTCGGTGTCTTCCCCATTATAAATCTTTGTTACCAGATTTAATGAAGGCTGGCTTAGCTCAGTTGGTAGAGCAATGGTTTTGTAAACCATAGGTCGTAGGTTCAAATCCTATAGCCAGCTCCATTTTAAAAAGGTAAGTTTGGCGAGGTTGCCGAGTGGCCAAAGGCAACAGACTGTAAATCTGTCGGGTCTCCCTTCGATGGTTCGAATCCATCTCTCGCCACCACTTTAAATCACACCGTGCGGGTGTAACTCAGTTGGTAGAGTGCCAGCCTTCCAAGCTGGATGTCGCAAGTTCGAACCTTGTCGCCCGCTCCACTTTAAAACAATCAAAAATTATGCTCACGTGGCTCAGGGGTAGAGCACTCCCTTGGTAAGGGAGAGGTCATGAGTTCAAATCTCATCGTGAGCTCCACTCTCTT
>JABGVH010000139.1 GCA_018646195.1 Halobacteriovoraceae bacterium | reverse complement strand
AGTGTGTGGTCGATTTCACCCAGAACGTAACCGATCTCGCCTACATAGGATTCAAACTCTCCCTTGCCGAGGTCCATCTTAAGGGCGTCACCAATCGAGCGCTGATGGCTCACCACTGCCTGTCTCAGCTTCTTTAAGCTGTCTATCCGCTGTTGGTAGGTATGGGTGGCACCTGTGTGAAAATAGGCCTTTTGGGCGCTCAATAGAGCTGGAATTTCAGTAACTTTCATAGGCTAATAATACTGGCAATTGAGGACAAAAAAAAGCCCGTTCTCTCACTGACGGGCTTTTTTTACATTACCTAGGCTGCGTAAAAATACTTTTTTAGTAGTCACCTTTTTCTTTAGAAGAGCTGCCGGCTTCTCTCACCTTTTTCACTTCTTTTTCTAATTCAGCGACATCTCTTTGAAGCTTCTTCCCGTTCTCACGAGCAGCACAATAGGCATCTCCTGAACCTGTATCAGTATTCATCTCTCCACTTCCGAACGCTGATCCGACCAGTAATAGGGTCACTAATGCGATAAATAGGCTCTTCATACCTTTCTCCTTATAAAAAACATCTTGCGAAGTTAATTGCATGGAGTGTGCCAAATAGGCATCACAGGTATCGGGGGCTTAGGCAAAGGGCTTTGGAAATATTTGCACGGGCTGTCTAATTTTTGGTCATTTTAGGCAATAAAAAAGGGAGCTCTAAAGCTCCCCTTAAGCATTCATTGTTTTGATTTTACTAAGGTGTTCCTGGAACCACTGGAGTTCCCGTGCCTTTATCATCAGCACCTTTACCAGTTCCTGGTGTCCCCTCGGTCCCAGTCTGGGTACCTGTGGGCAGTTGTTCTACTTTGCCGTCAAAGGTCAGGCAATCTTGTTTTGGATCAGATTTTTCCACAGCAAATACGGAGAAACTCCCCAACATTAACAGTGTGATCAGTAGCATTTTCTTCATCATATTCTCCCTATTTATTCACTAAAATCAGTATAGGTTAAGTTCGTTTTTTTCCCAAAATCGGGCACTTACCCGAAGTGGCCTGCCTCAATTTCGAGGCATTACATATTCAGATTGACCCCAGCCGGCTTCACAATGCTAAGTAGGCTTTGAAAGGCCTGAGTCACCTGCAGCGCCATTTTGTGACCCGCTTTAGACTCGACTTTCTTGATCTCGCCATAATTGTCGTAGGCGACATGGATTTTTCCGACTTTGCTCATTGAGATCTCAACTGGTTTCCCCATGGCATTGTACTTAAAAGTCAGGGTCCGCTGCTTATTAGACTTGGTGTTCTTATCGACCATTTTGGTGATCCGTCCACGGCGGTCATAAATCAGCAACACAGACTTGCCTTTATTATTCCAAGCCTTACTCAGGTTTCCACCCTTGTCGTACTTGAATTCGGTCCAGCCTTTATTGTTCTTAACTCTTGTAATTTTGTTGTACTTCTTGTGGTAGTCCAGTTGGACGAAATCCCCTTTAGTGGAATTCTTTTTAACCAAAAGACCTTTGTCATTGTACTCAAAATTGGTGACGTGTTTTCCACGAGCAATCTTAAGTGGCAGCGAACAACATTCAGAGTAAATAGTCTCTGTCTTAAGGTTATTGATAACCGTCAGGATGCGGTAGGTGTATTGTGATCCGTCGGGACGAGTTTTGATTTCGTACTCATAACGGTTCTCAACTTTCTTACCAGAAGGTGCTGTTTTAGTAACTTTTGTCCAGTAATGAAACTCTGGATTCTTCTTATTCGCTTCATACTTATAACCTGTGCTCTCACCGTTACGATTGGTAACAGAAGCTACAAATTGCGTTTGAGGGGTATAAGTGATCTTCATTTTTGACTTATCTGAGTAAGAAATTGAAGTCATATTATGATTACCATCGTAACCGTAAGCATACTTATTCCCACTGACATCAGTTGAATCAATTAAATCCTCGCCATGGTACTTGTAAGACGTTTTTTTATCGCCTACAGAAAATATGGCCTTTACTTTTCCATCAGGAAACCACTCAAAGAAGAGCTGCTTGGCTTGAGAGTCTTTAATTGTTTTAACAAAGCCCGCTTTATAGGCGACATCAACTTTATAACCATTCTTATCTTTAATCTGAATCAGCTTTCCCGACTCATTGAAAGTCTCCACTTTGCCGTCATTATAAAGACGTTGAAAACCTTTCTTTATTTTATTAAGAGTCTGAAGACCCCGTGTATTTGAAAAGAGTTGAGTTCCTGAAGCCAGCGTCGCTTTCACTCCAAACTTACGGGCATAAGCTTGTCTTAGCTCTGCATCTTCCGAAAGCTTCTTGACCAGGTCATTGGCGACCTTTTCATTGATAGGAGTTTTCTTTCGCATGGCCGCAATAATTTTGGTTGCAGCGGCTTTACCGTCGACGGCAGTCTTTGGAACAAAGCGAGTCAGCGCTCCCGCACCGTTTTCGTGAACAACCACCGATCCATCGGCCGAGACCGTTAGAAAAGTTTCGTAGTCACTACCCCATCCAAATCCGAACCAACCTTTCTCGGTCGACTTAGAGTTGTAGGTCCTGACGATCTCAAGTGGATGACCTCCACCGGGAACCACGATATCACTATAAGTGATATAAAAGTTACCGTTTTTGAGGTTCACACCTGCAACAGCCATAAGGGGAAATAATAATAACGCTATTAAAAGCCTCTGAAACTTCATGATGTCACTATCCTTTTTAGAAGTCCTATTCTTGACACACTCGATATCTTATCGACCCTAAAAGCCTAAAACTTTACTAAAAAATAAGGGTCTAAACTTTAATTTTTACCACCTGCTTAATGACGAAAAGCCCAACTAAATCAAGCATTAAGGCGAATATCACGGCTGCAATGCCAATTGGATTAGTAAATAATCCCTCGACAGATTTTGGGTCCGAGACGAAATACATGCCTCCAATGGCAAATGGCATGGCAAAGATGGTGTAACCTTGAAACATACCTTGGGCGGTGTAAGTATCGATTTTCTGCTGAAGCCGCACCCTTTCACGGATAACAACCACAATCGTGTCGAATACTTCCGCTAAGTTACCACCTGTTTCTCGCAGAATATTAATACTGGCGACAAACATATCATTATCTTCTGTAGGCACCCGCACCGCTAAGTTTTCAAAACACTCTTCAAGGGGCACTCCGATTTTATTTTGTTGAAGGATGACTCCAAACTCCTGACAAATAGGAGCGGGCATTTCATCGACCACCATCGCCAGGGACTGGGGTAGGGAAAGCCCCGCCCGGATTCCGTTTGAAAGCAAGGTCATAGCATCGACCATTTGGTTGGAGTATTCTTTAATCCGTCTCTCGACCATGCCCTTTATGATTGGCTTGGGAATTTTAAAGCCAATAAAAGAGAGCACCAATGCCAGCATAAAGCCCATTAGCCATTTTCCAAAAAGTCCGCAAATTAAAAAAGTAATGGCGCCTAGTCCACAGGAGAGAAAAATCAGCACGTAGGTCACATGCAGTGGCTCTACCTTTATAAAGAGAAACTCAAACTGGTCGAGGATAAAAGTCCTGGTACCTAGCGTTTGGTTCTCAATCCAATTAAAAATACTAATGCTATATTTGAAGGCCAGCAAAAAAATGAGAAAGCCGGTGACACCGACAATGCCCCATTTTCCTAAAATATCTCTTACTAGAAACTCCATCTACTTTTTACCCCCGGCCTTTTTCTTTGGATCAGGTGCTGCCCCATCTTTTTTCTCTGGCGCTTTCTTAACGGGAGCATCGTTGGCAAATAGTCCCCTCGGAACTTTATAGCCCTTCTTTTCCAAGTTTTCGATAAACTTTGGAATGAAACCAGAGGCTTGAAATTCGCCTACAATTTTTCCCTGCTTATCCATCCCTTTTTGAACGAAGGTATAAATATCTTGCAGGGTAACGACGTCTCCCTGCATACCGCCAATCTCAGTTATGAACATAATTTTCCGCGAACCATCATCCAAACGAGACTGTTGAATAATCATATGCACGGCTGCGGCTATCATCTCTCTAATTGCCTTAGCGGAAATTCCCGCCCCAGCGTATTGCACTAAGGTTTCAAGTCGTCCAATGCACTCCCTCGGATTATTTGAGTGAACAGTAGTCATCGAACCATCGTGACCAGTTCCCATCGCTTGAAGCATGTCGAGGGTTTCCCCACCCCGGCACTCCCCAACAATAATTCGATCTGGACGCATACGAAGTGTTTGCTTAACCAGGCAGCGAATATCCACCTCACCTTCACCTTCTAGGGAGGGAGGTTTTGATTCCAATCGAACCACATGGTCCTGAGGAAGGTCGAGTTCAGCCGAGTCTTCACAGGTAATGATCCGTTCATTGGCCGGGATAAAGGCGCCAAGCATATTAATCAAGGATGTTTTACCAGAACCAGTACCTCCGCTAATGACGATATTGCGATGACCTTCCACCGCAATTCGCATAAAGTCGGCCATATTCTGGGTAAGTGATCCGAAATTAATTAAGTCTTTATAGGTCAATCGATTTTCAGGAAACTTACGAATAGTAATCGTTCCACCATCGAGGGCACAGGGAGGAATAATTGCATGAACCCGAGAACCATCTGTTAGCCGGGCATCCACATAGGGAGTTTTCTCGTCGATCCTTCTGCCAATAGGGGCCACGATCCTTTCAATAACATTGATCACCTGGCGGCCGTCGGTAAAAATCACATCTGATTTTTTAATCTTACCACTATGTTCATAGAAAATTTTAGTAGGCCCTACCACCATGATCTCAGTACAGAGCTTGTCTGAGAGCAAGTCTTCAAGGGGACCTAGGCCCAACGCTTCATCGATGATTTCTTTCACAATTTGCGCCATATCATCGCGAGAATTGAGTGTTCCCTTGGTGTCTTCTTTACCAAGCAGCTCGACCACTAATTTTTTAGTCTGTTCTCTAAGAATTACTTGTGCTTTGGGATCGTTCTCATCAGCTTTTTTAAAATCCATCTCATCGACTAGGGACTTATGAATTCTCTTTTTAAGGTCCAGCCAGGCATTGGCGGCCTTCTTGTCTTCACCTGGTGAGGCTTTTTTAGAACTGACGTCGGTCGGCTTATTGAGTTTATCTAATTTCTTTAAAATACTCTGATTGATCAGCTTCCTTGCAAAATCCACCATCGATTTTGAAAAGGGGCTATTCTTGGCCATGATCATCATGGGCTTTTTTGAATTTAAGGCAGCGGCGGCACTTTGCTCATCTTTTAAAATAGAGCCAATGACCGGCTTGCCAATTGTTTTACCGACAATTTCAGCTGTAACAGGATGGCCTTTCTGGGCCATATTAAAGACAACTTGTAACATGTCTTTTGGAAACATCATGGTGACTAGATCGGTGTATAGCCGTTTAGTTTGGTTGACCGCCAAGATATCCGGCGAGACTACTAGAAAAATTACAGTTGAGTACTCTAAGGCCTTCAGAGTTAAATCATTGAGGTCACTTCCACCATCAATAATCGTCAATGGAAAAATACTCGTGATCGCTTTTAAACTTTTTCCCAGGCCTTCAGCGTTTATACTATTAGATTGCACCGGATCGGTGGGCATTCCAATATAGGAGACATTGGCAGGGTGAGAGACAAAGAATTGCTGAAGAGTCCGTGGATCAATCGCCCCACTAAACTCTCCTAAGTCCTTTATATTTTTCTTAGAGCGTAAACCGGTAATAAAGTTTTGATCTCCACTGGCCTGGCTATCAAAATCCAATAACATGACTTTCTGACGACCCTCTTGAGCGTAGGCAAAGGCCAGATTGGCCGCCACTTGGGATTTACCCTGACCGCCTTTGCCACCAATAATGGTTATAATAAAACCTTTAGCCACTCTTAACGCCTCCGACGTCTAAACTTTCGCTTAATTTTCTCAGTTCCGGTCGATGCCGACTCGATAATTTCTGGAGTTACAAACACCACAAACTGACTTTTATTTGAAACATAGGATTTAGATCTTAGAAAAGAAAAGACCGGTTTTGCTTCTGAAAAGTCATCCTCACCAAAAGGAGGGTTACGGTCGAAGTCGGTCGAGCTTTTATTGACAACTACACCACCAACAACTGCTGTCTTCTTAGACTTGACTACGATTTCAGTTTTAATCTGATTAGTAATTGTCGCCGGCGGATCTCCTACCGTGGCGTTGACAGAGAGATCAATTCGAAGATCTATTTTTTCTTCCGGTAATGAAGAGGGTGTCACATTAAGTGTGAACCCAGAGACCGCTGTTTCAGATTTTACAAACTCTCCCGAGCCAATTGCAAATGGCTTCTCGGTTTTCTTTTGAATAGTCGCCGGTCTCTTATCTTTAGTTACAATCACACCGGATTGAATCACCCTGGCGTAACCAGCACTTTTTGCAGAGGCCAATTTGGGAAAGAGATTTGAAATAGTTCCCGACAGGGTGCCCTGGGATTTGGTGGTCACTCCACCTGATTCAGTTTTACCAAAGCCAATACTCCCACCATCACCACTTAGAACCGGATTCCATTTAAAACCAAAGATCTTATTATAATCTTTTACTAACTCTACAAACTGAGCCGAGATTTTAATAAGTTTTGGAACCGGCTGGGGTTTTTTCTTCTGGTTCACTTGGATAAAGTTTTGAATAATATTTTTTCTAACTTGCTGGACACTATCTTTTCGGCGCGCAAGAGATTCAATACGGTCCGGAAGGTAGGCAATTGAAATATCTTCGGCGCGTTTACGATCGCCTCCTGAAGTGACAATTCCTTCTAACCAAAAAAGGCTATTCACTACTCGAACGGTCACGTCTTTAAGCTGAGATTTCTGAATTTCGTTTTGCATTTTCTTGGCAATAATTCTCTGAGTTTGAGGGGAGAGCTCTACCAAACGAAGAACTGATTGATAATCCTCGTTTTCTAGAACCGCCACCACCCGACCAATATCACTCGGCACCACAATATTGCCACCGACATAAACTTTGTCGCCTTTAATTCCAATTTCTAGTCCTTCAATGTCTCCAATCAATTCTTTTAATTCTTTAACTTGCTTCGACTGATCACTGGCGGTTATATTGACCACATAACGCGCTTTAATGTCGCCGACAGTATTTCGAACAGTGACTGAAGTTGTCCCCGGCTTAAGCCCTTTAAAAGTTAATTCCCTCTTGGAAGGGATAAGTTCGTAGGCCAAGATTCCCTGGTTTCCTACTTGTATTTTTGTAGAAGGCGCGAACTCTAATCGCTCAATTTTATCGATCCCTAAAATCACTTCCACTCGCTTTTCCTGGACATCATCAACCGGCGCAACTGGTGGTGCCGTCTGACCCAGACAAGAAAAACTAAAAGTAATTAAAAGCAGCGTTAAAATTTTAATTAACGACCCCCAATTTGTTTCTTGTATTTATTATCAAAGAAAGACTTGGCCTCAGGAGCGTCCTCTTGCAATATATCGTAAAGTTTTGTGGCCTTGATTCTTACGCGTTTCTTATCGTTATTATTTCGTAAGCTTAAATAGGGTGGAATCCCAGAATACGACAGCAGAAAAGTGAGCTTTTGAACTTCAAAAGGATCGAGCTCAAGCGCCACCGTATTGTATTTTACATAGGTCGGAACTCTCATCGCCTTAATCGCCGAGGGAACTTTAATCCCGTACAGCGGAATTGAGTTGGTCATGCTTTTGCCCGTCGAGAGAACTAGAATATCTTGCAGAATGGTTTTAACTTTTTGTAGGTCTTTACGTCCCGAAGCGTAGTCAATTGAGGCCAAGATATCTACTCGGTCCCCCGGTTTGATCAATTTCGAAACCGCCTGTTTTTCGGTAATATTAATCGCCATTGCCCGCTTACCAACACTGACCTGTCTGGCCAGACCGGTATTGGCGCCAGGATAAGTCACTCTAGGTTTTGTGATCTGCTCTCCCTTTAAAATAGGAACCGTCGCCATGGTATTTTCAAGTTCTTTCATTTTTCTAAAATGCCCAGGAGAGGCAAAACTTTGCGGAATACTGGTCACTTGAATTTTCGAGTCATCGATTAACTCTAACTCTTTGATGTCTTTACTTGCGACAACCACCGTAATTTTAGTCCCAAACTTTTTAGTAAAAACTGCCTGCTGATCTTCCACATATGTGTGAACAAGAAACATGGCAAATCCAGCAATAATCAAAGCTAAGGTAAACGCTCGTGTATTCATAAGGCCCCCGGCCATTGGTCGATAATTTAATGTAATTTTAACAAATTAAAGGACTTTAAAAGGATAGAGGAAAGAAATGACCTCCCCCGCCGTAGGACCAATTAATTGCCGACGGAACAAGAGCCCTGGCCGCCACCGGCCCCAAGAATTGGAATCGGCGTGGAGGTCAAATTATACAACTGGCCACAGATTCCGTAGTAGGTATAAATGCGAATAAATTGACTCGAACCCTCGTCTGTCTCGGGCTCTTCGCATGTTTCGTCGTCATTGCCACTGCCTAAAAAAGACTGGAATTTGTAACATGTTGCGATTGCTTGATCAGAACCTTCAGATTTTGCACGCCAACCAATAGCGTAGAAACCAGCGCGGGTATTTCCCCCCCCAGCAATATAGCTAAGGTCAGAGACGTCCGGAACGGTAGAGTTGCCTTTTACTAAGTAGTAGAAATAACCACGAGTGGCCTTCTGTTGGTTAATTGATCCATTGAGGGCGTTGCCAATGGTCATAAAGGTCGTAAACATAAAAATTAAAAAGGGCAGGAAAACGATTAGCTCAAAAACCGCCTGGCCTTCCTCATTGGAATTATGAAATTTCTTAGCAGCCATTATCCACCAAAGTAGTGTGGAAATCACAAGAGTCGCGAGAGCCAATTTCCACCATGCCACGGCAGACTCTTTCGAGGCAGCCTGCGCGAATCGGTTCGCGTAGTAAGAAAGCTTCAGAGATAAACTTCACCTTTTCGTTGCCACCCATAACTGTGGCAAAAGAAAAATCATCCTCGTATTCTGTCCAGGCACCTATAAATGGCTTGCCGTTGACAGTACTAGGTGAGTTCACATTGAGTACATTTGGAAAACCTGGAATGAAGGCGTCTAACTTAAAAGACTCAAAAACCTTCTTAGCTTCTGCGGCAGCCGGACCATCAGCCCCGGCAGGATCATTACTATTATTATCCAGCACCAGGTAAGCACGACTGGCCATGAAAGTGGCGTAGTGAACTAGGTAACCATTGGTATAATTCATCGAGACTTTTAGAAACATAAAAATAAAGCCAATTACAAAAACAAAGCTCATTAAAAATTCAATAGTAGATTGACCGCGGTTGGAGCACTTTTTATTAGGGACTAGCAGGGTAGGGCTCCTTGGCCAAGAAAAAACGCGAGGTCCCTTCAGCCGGATTAAAATAGGTATCGTGTTTTACGAAATTAGAAGTATCATCAAATCCCTCTAGACCATGACGATAGGAATACTGCATTTTCTGTCGCATTTGAGCAAAGAAACCAGAATCTTTCCCCATAAATTTTTTCCAAGCGGCACTATTAAAAACCGTAAAGGCGAGGCTTGTTACCACCACTAAAAGTAAGACGTATTCCACAACCGATTGGCCTGCTTCACTTTTTAGAATATTATTTTCCAATTTTTCCACCCGAACCAAATCCATGACACGAAAATAAGAGGCGCGTAGGTGTTTTTACTACCAAATACCCCTTTTATAAAAAAAAGTTCTCCTGTCCTTAGGCTCCCCCAAATTTTATCATAGTTTCGAGCGGCATTATAAGAGATCAAGACAAAACCCACTGCTATGGTCGTGTATATTAAATAGAGCAAGGCCTCTATCTGAAAATTTTGGGGAACCAAGAGCAAAAAAGAAAAGAGGTACTTAACATCCCCTGCCCCCATCACACTAAATTGATAGAGTATGAAGCCTATCACCAGCATTCCAAGTGGCACGTAAAACCAACTTAGGGACAATTGAAAAACCGCCGGATAAATAAAGAAGGCCAAGACAAAGAGGGCAATATTTAAGATCGACCAATAATTTCGAATTTTCTTAGTTTTTAAATCGAGGTAGGCAACAATAGAGAGCTGAATCAGCAGAAAGACAAAAAGCGCCTGGGGCATTACTGTCCCACATTATTTTTGAAACCATTATTAAAGCAATTGCTTTTACAGACACCAATAGAGAGGTGGTGTGATAGGGCAAAACCTAGCTTACCCATAGTTCCCCCCATTGTTTCGCCCAGGGCCTTGGTCAGCTGGACCACAATCATCGCCATAAAACCAAAAAGTAATAGGTATTCGACTACCGCTTGACCGGCATTTTTCTTGGATCGTTTTTTTACTGAACTATAAGACATACCACAATTATGACAGCGATTTGCGACACTTCAAGGAGAGGTAAGACCTACCCAACCAAAAAAATAATTTTTTCGGGATAAATTCGACACTGACTGTGTCTCACTGAATAGCTTCGTTTAGGGGATCTACTGGATCCCTTCAACAAATCCTTCAGCCTTACCAAACACTTGTTCAGTGATCTTGGTCAGCTTGTCTTCGGCCACGTTCTTAAATTTAAAAACGATAAGCGCCACCACTGCTACAAGCAGAATGTATTCGGTGGATGTCTGACCGTCTTCGTCTTTAAGAAAGGTCCAGATGCTCTTTTTCATTCTCAACTCCTAATAAACCCTTGTGAGTTAAGGGCTATTCGGCTCTATTCTTCATAAACTTGAGCGCTTATTCGGTCCATTTGAAATGAAGCGTAGAAGTACCTAAGTTATTAGGTCTATTATACTCCTGTTTGTAATACGGTGCAATATTTTAATAATTACAGACACTTACCATGTTTTAACCTGTCAATAGGTATAATTGTTTGGTTGAGAAAGGCGTTTTTGGGGCGTATAATAGCAGCATGGTCAGAGGTAGGTAACAATGGTGTTTCGCCCTACAATCTACTTTTTGGGAGCGATCCCTGGTCACGGTGAGCAAGCTCACACCTATTAGTCCCTCGGGGCGTGTGGGGAGTGAGAAGCCTAAAGTGATTACTAATCGCAGCCACCTGTCATATGACGGGCGGAACCAAGCAAGCCTCCCTGGCCTTTTTTTTTCTTTCTCTCTCTAAAATTTGACACATCTACACTTACTCTTCAAAATTTAAGTTATGAAAGAAATCATCAACTCCCCGTCAGAAATTTCCACTAGCTGGATTGAAAATTTAGCCCTCGAAGAACTCAATATGGAAGAGTCAGGGGTGGTGCATATGTATGACCACCTAAGCCCGGCTCATTTCCTTGAGGAATCTTCTATTCAATTTATGGATGGTCTGCGCGACCGCTTTGAAATCTATGTCGCAAAATTTAATCAATACCGTTCAGGTAAGGGTAATGGCGCTGGAATAAAAGTTTTTAAAATATCTAATACCGCCAATGATTTTATGCTCTTTAGAAATTCACTACGGCTTGTCTTCTCCAGGAAAGCTAACGATTTAATCACTATAGGTTTTCTTTCAAATGGCAAAGACCTCTACGCCGCCAATCTTCCCGATGGCGCCGCCCAATTTCAAGAATCGTTGCATGAGATTCGCGCCCATGTAGGCGCCTTCAATAGTATCACTTGGCGTTTCGGTGGCGAATTGGTAGAAACTGATGCCTTAGTTAAGCATTACCTTTCTGAATTTATTCGAAACTCTGCCAGCTAAGCCTAAGTTATATTTTAAAAGCATTACTTATTTTGAGCTTAGGATAAACTTCAATGAAAGATACGCTTTTTTCAACAAAACTAGGTAGGACTTTTCTAGTCAAACTAATTTTACTTAGCACCACACTGACAATTCTTTTAGCTGGAGGTCAATTACTTCTCGATTATCAAAAGCAAGTCAAAGACCTAAAGCTAGAAATTGAGAGTATTCAAAAGACACATATAGCGCCTATGTCTAGTGCCCTATGGAGTTTCAATTCCAAACAAATTCAGATTCTCGCTAAAAGCTTACTGGCGCTACCTGGTATCCGCTATGCTGCTATCGAAAATAATGAGGGAAAAATTATCACTAAGGTCGGCCATCTTCGGCAAATTGAAAAACCACTAAAAAAGACTTTCCCAATGTTTCAAAAAGGTAATAAGGCGCAACCAATTGGCAAATTATTTGTAGTGGCTGACGAAAATAGCATTTGGCTCAATGTTCAAACACAAGGCTTTTTCAATCTGCTATCGCAATTTTTCAAGACTTTTGTGATCGCTATTTTTATCCTCTTTTTGCTTAAAAAGTTGGTTCTCGATCCTATCTCACTCATAAATGGGAAGACCGAAGAATATAGAGAAAAATTTATTTTGGCAGAAGAGTATGACACTGCAAAATTGATCCTTCCGATCTCCATCAATACAGATAACGAAATCGGAGCACTTGGTAAGAATATTAATGACCTGACTAGAAAAATGGCTGACGTGGCCATTACTGAACAAAAAACCGCAAGTGAATTGAGGGCGTTTAACCAGCAATTGAAGGCCAGTCAGCAACAGCTAAAAGCTTCGAACCAGCAATTGAAGGCCAGTCAGCAACAGCTAAAAGCCTCCAACGAACAACTGACAAGCAAAGAAAAAGACCTTTCAAACTTAAGAGAAGAGCAATCAAAATTACAGCTCTCACTAGAAGAGTCTATTTCTTACTTAGATATGGCAGCCCTGGTTAGCTATACCGATGCCAAAGGCATAATCACTTTTGCTAATGATAACTTTTGCTATTATTCAAAGTATTCAAAAGAAGAATTATTAGGCCAAAATCATTCCATCATCAACTCTCGATTCCACCCCAGAGATTTTTGGACCGAAATGTGGCAGACCATTTCGAGCGGAAAAACCTGGAAGGGTCTGATTAAAAACCAGGCCAAAGACGGTTCCTTTTACTGGGTGCTGACTACCAATATGCCTCGCTACGATGAAAACGCTAAGATTATCGGTTATGCTTCAATTCGAGTCGATATCACCGCTCAAAAAATAGCCGAGGATTCCCTAAAGCGGACCCAAAAACTAGATGCTATCGGCAAACTAACCGGAGGTATCTCTCACGACTTTAACAATTTATTAAGCGTCATTCTAAGCCAGGCAGAAATTTTAGAATTTTCTCTCAAAGACCAACCTAAATTACTAAAAATTATAGAGGGAATAAAACATGCAACCGATCGAGGTGCTGACCTAACAAAGAAATTATTAACTTTCTCGCAGTTAAAAACCATCGGCCAACAAAACCTCGATATTAACCAAATTATAAGTGAACAAAAAAACTTTCTAACAAAAACTCTTACCGCCCGAGTGAGCCTAATTGTAAATTTATCACCAGTACCCTGTATTGCAAGAATAAATAAAGGTGATTTCCAAGATAGCTTACTTAATATGTGCATCAATAGCATGCATGCAATAAAGGATAGTGGAAAAATTATCATCTCAACAGAACTCATGGTTTTGGAAGATCATGAAATCAATTCTTTTACTGTCTTAAATGGTGAATACATTGAAGTTAAAATTTGTGACGATGGAATGGGTATCGAGGAAAGTGAGTTAAAGAAAGTTTTTGATCCCTTCTATACTACAAAAGGAGAGCTGGGTACCGGTCTAGGACTAAGTCAAGTATGGGGTTTTGCGGAAAATTGCGGCGGAGCACTTAAGGTTGCCTCAAAAAAAGGAGAGGGCACCGAAATCTACATGTATTTTCCTAAACTAGACGATAAGAAAAAACTACAAGAACCTGCTAATCCCTCTGAGTCCAATCAAAAAGAAAATCTTTATGGTACCGAGACTGTTTTACTGGTCGATGATGAGCAGGCACTTTTAGAGTTGGCCTCAGAAATACTTGGTAATTATGGCTATACTACTTTGACTGCCAAAAATGGGGAAGAGGCACTAGAGTTACTAAAGAATAACCCAGTCGATCTTCTCTTTTCCGATATTATTATGCCAGGAATGAACGGTTATCAATTGGCCAGGAATGCTAGAGAATTATTTCCGACGCTCAAAATTCAACTCACCTCTGGTTATGATGATAAGGTCTCCTCTCTAGATGCTGATAAAGATCTTGAAAAAAGTATATTATTTAAGCCCTATAAATTAGTGCCTCTTCTTACCTGTATTAAAAAGAAATTGGGTTCGGATCATTAAATTTAAGAAATTAGATAAAGGTAATTCCCTCACCTTTTTTGGAACTCTTATCTTCTTCGACTTTGCCCCCGAAGCGCCGGTAACTATAGGCCAGTGATTCTTTTATAGTCGGCATTTTAATATTTAAAAAGCCTTCTAGATTACCAATATCCATTTTATAAAAGAGATCATCGCCAGAAATGGCTCCGCCTGCTCCAGCACTTAGTACCGGAAAGGGCCATTTTCCTTTGACCACCAATTCGCTATTGTCGCCAAATACTTCGCAGTACTGCTTGGAAAAATCGTAATAGCTAAGAGCATCTGATGAGCTAAGCTGAAAGAGTCTATTCATGACATTCTTGTCGAAGCAAATTTTAAGAACCATCGCCAAATAAGCAATATCTAAAAAACCATTAACAACTGTATTATCACAGATGAAATTCTGTCCTTGTCGCAACCTTTTCTGTAGCACTTCTAGAAAATTCTTTCGAATAGGATGGATGCTGCGGCCATAGAGCCGGCTGCAGCGAAAGATTATGTAATTCAGTGAGGTCTTTTGAATATAAAATTCGGCTGCGGCTTGAGTTTTCCCCAGAGTCGAATTGGCATCAGGAATATCCATTTCAATATAAGGTTTATCATCTCCTCCAAAAACATAGCTTGAAGATATATAGCAAATTTGGGATTTATAACGCTGGCACATCTCGGCGACGTTAAATAGACCGCTGGTATTCAGGGCTTCAGCTTTTTGCTGGGATTTATAGCAATCAAAAACCGAAGCAATGCCAACACAGTAGATTGAGATGTCGGGCCTAAAGGCAAAGAGCGCCAATTGAACTTCGGCTTTTTCGTGAACGTCACAGGGAATAGAGAGAATACCTGGCACCTTAACCGGGTTGCCATGGTAGGTTCCAACTACTCGAAAATCTTCTTTAAAGAACTGCGCTAAATTAGAGCCAACAAATGAAGAGATACCAAAAATGAGAATGGTTTTTCGATCGTCCTTGGCATCGACCAAGGTATCGGCATTGTCGCTCTCTTGTTCAGCCTCTTGACTAGTCTCGTCAGAAACTTCATCATCGAGGGCCGAATTATTTTGATCACTTGTACTCATTCTTTAATTTTAGCCTAATTGGCCAAAACATTAAACCGCCATTGTAATGCCCTACTAAAAAGATTTCGTTTCCTACCGGCTTAATTATTTACTTAGGGGCCAAAAAATGGTCCTTTATAGGCGTTCAATTCAAAAAAAACTTACCAACCTGGAAACTCCAATGAAGTTGACCCTTTTTGCTATTTTATTTCTCTCAATTCCTTCACTCCAGGCCAAGTTCAACAATGAGTCAGAACTGACGACAATTATAAATGGCGGCAATACCGAGCAAGAAACTTGGAATTCCAAAACCT
>JABGVH010000025.1 GCA_018646195.1 Halobacteriovoraceae bacterium | reverse complement strand
GCTGTTCCGATATTGTCGGCCGATTCAAACTGAGCATAGCGCTTTAGATCGCCAAGCATATTCATAGATGTTTGCTTGTCGAGATAGGCTTGGAGTTCTTCTGGAAGCGAAAGGTTTTGAACAAAGAAATTTTTAAGAGAAAGTCCGTATTGTAAGAACGGTTCTTCAAGGGCCGCCTTAAGGTTTTCAGAAAATTTATTCTGATTAGCGGCCATATCGATAAAGCTGGTATCGTCTTGTCCCATGTAGGAGGACATATTTGTAAGAATCATTGAGCGTAGCTGATCATCAATTTGATCAATATTATAAATCTCAGTGGCACCACTGACTTTTTCATAGAAAACTTTTGGGTCTTCGATTTTCCAAGTATAAGTTCCGTGAGCGCGCAGGCGAATTTGGCCAAAGTCCTTATCTCGAATTGTTATTGGATTGGTTGTTCCCCAGCGTTGATCTAATTGCTCACGGGTACTGAAAAAATAAACATCGGACTTAAAGGGCGCTTCAAAGGCCTTATCCCAATTATTAAGAGTCGTTAAGATAGGCAAGACATTAGTATTTAATTTATAAAGCCCAGGAGTGAAAACATCCGCCAGTTTTCCTTCATTAACAAAAAGTGCTGTTTGAGTATCCCGAACAGTTAGTGCGGCACCAGTTTGAATTTCTTGGTCAGCAACTGGAAATCGCCAGGCAAGTGTCCCGCTATCATCTTCGGTCCATTGTATGACATCGATAAATTGCTTGGTGAAGACATCAAAAATTCCCATAGTACTTTCCTGTTAGTGATTGAGCCCCTAATGATAGTTCAAAAGGTACTTAAAACCATGATGCATAGGGCAGTATGAAGCCCTGCACCCAAAAAAAGAGGGGGCATAGAAAAAGCAACTGTCTAGCGCCACTGAGAGGCGGAATTTTCCAGGAAATGGTAATCCATAATCAAAAGGAGAACACCCAATGAAAAAACTTAGCATTTTCCTCAGCTTGCTATGCTGGGCAGCAATCGCCAGTCCACTGCCCGACCTCGAGCTCTCGCTTCCGTCTAACGCCCTATTTGATAGCAATAAACAGCTTAGGATGAGCATGGAAGTTACCGGTATTCATCGCGATGAAATGCCAGTGGACGACTACGTCCAGGTTTCAAAAAAAATGACCACCAGTTTAATGAACTTTTTTCCCAATTCACACTCATTAACTCACAAGAGTAAAAATACTTTTGTTTTTAATGATGGGTCAGCTGGTAAGCCGAATTGGAAAATTGAGATTGATGGCAGTCTCAACCGGCACCCGATCTTAGAAATTACAACTCCAGATGTTCTTACAAAGAAGGTTGAAATATTTGATCAGGTTTTTGAGCTTCTGTCTGAGATTCCGGTAGTCCCCAACAAAGAAGTGGGGGGCGGTCACGTTAGGGTAAAAATTAAGAAAAATATGATAAGCCCACGACAACTTAAGAGTTTTCTGAACCTTTACTATTCCTACCAGGATATTTTGGTTTTCTCCTTTCGCTCTGAAAAGAGATCCCATAGGACAGCGGCACCTATGATGGGAGAAAAGGCCCATTGGGATAGTTTTGCTGGCTGGCTTTTAAAAGGCTTTGGGAAAAGTGATACGGTTTATGGAGATTACCGTGCAGCTCAACTAGAAGAGCCGACAATGCAAGCACTAGGAGGCTGGTTAAAAAGAAGGGGAATTCTCTTTGACCTAGAGGCCCGCGGATATGATAAGTACTTTGCCTTTAATATCGCTCGCCTTTATTCAACCTATAAGCAGCGCCATAAAAAATCATTGAAATTTGAATTTAGATTCTTTGATGCACCTACTTCGAAGAGAGAGCTGCGGCTGCATTTATTAGTGGTTAAGGCGTTATTTCAAAAGGCGATGAATAATCAGGTTAAACTTTATCGCAAGGATTGGGGAAAAATGCGGCTTTGGCGCAGCAATAAAGCAATGTATCAAAGGGACCTAAAGGGCTTTTTGGCCGACTTAGGGCTCGATTATTCGAAATACACTTACTTAGTGGAGCAAAACTCTTATTAGTCCCACGAATCTCTAGTCGAATTTACTTTAAGCATTGTAGAATGGGCACGACTAGAGAATTTCCCTCTCCCACACTAGGACGCGTAACGTGAAATTACTTTTTCTTTTTTCTCTTCTGGTTTCAATATTCGGTAATTCCCCGGCATTTGGCTGGGGCAAAACGGGACATAGAGTGGTGGGGGAAGTCGCCTCCAAACATATATCTATTAAAACCAAGGCCGAACTAAAAAAATTAATAAAAAAAGAAGAGCTGGCGCATTTGGCCAATTGGGCCGATTTTATGAAATCTGGCCCTAAGAAATACAATAAGTACCGCCCTTGGCATTACGTCAATGTCGCCGACGGAGAAACTTATTTTGAAAGCAAGAAGAACCCCAAAGGAGATATCGTCCGTGGAATGATTAGCATGGAAGATACCCTGAGAAATAAAAGTGCCTCAGTAGAGCAGAAAGTAGAAGCGCTTAAATTTCTCATTCATTTTGTAGGAGATATCCACCAACCCCTACATGC
>JABGVH010000027.1 GCA_018646195.1 Halobacteriovoraceae bacterium | reverse complement strand
TAAAAAAGAAAACCGGACTTCAGGCGCTTTTTTCTAGGTCCTAAAATGTCCGATAGAGAAAAAAAACGACGCTCATTTGATCTTAATATCATGCAAGAACATGCCGCCAAGTTAGGTGGTAAATGTCTGTCTGTTGAATACAAGAATTCAACCTATCGATTACTTTTTGAGTGTGAGAAAGGCCATAAGTGGCGTGCTACTCCCCTCGAAATCATGGGGAAAAAATCCAAAACAGGCAGCTGGTGCCCTCAGTGTAAAAGTTAGAAGTCCTAGAGCAAGGCAATCGCATCATTGACTAGTTTTTCACCGCCATCACAGCAGGTCTCAATTTTAAAGCGGCCGGCCCCTCTATCAAATTCAAACTTCAATAGTGCACTACCATGTTCTGGGCACTCAATTTTTGCCAAATCGACCTTGGCCTTCTCAAAGATTTCTTGAATCTTATCAACCACTGCTTCTTTAACCTGCTCACCCTGATCATCATCATTCATTTTTTTCTCCAATTTAGCTTAATTTTAATCTGATATGCCACAAATGGACAATAATTCAGGACCTTAAAAAACTATTAAAATAGGTAAATTGCAAAGTGAGGGGTAAGGGTGGGAGAGAAGACTTCAAATGCTTGAGCAGTACGGAATCCCTCGTTTGTACCACCCTTTTAATTAATCCTTAAACTCACCGTCATGAAGCCAGGCCGCCTGACGAGGAGGTTGCTTTGTTTGACTCCATTCTTCCAGCATTTCAGGGGCGATTTGCTTGAGAGTTGCCAATTGCTTTTCGCTACCAGTGACACAAGTTAACTCTAAACGGTGCCCATTGGGATCAAAGAAGTAGATTGAGCGTATAATTCCATGCTCAGTAATTCCTAGAACCTCTATTCCCTTTTTTTCAAGCTCTGCCTTTGCTGAAACTAGCGCTTTCTCATCTTTTACTTGGAAAGCAATATGCTGAACCCAGGCTGGAGTATTGAGGTCTCTGCTCATCTCCTCTGCACCGGTGATTTCAAAAAAGGCCAGGATATTCCCCATCCCAGCATCTAAAAAAACATGCATATAGGGATTGGGTTCTTTGGTAGAAGGAACCTTGTCCTCTGCAATACAAACCAGAAGCTCCATATTGAGAGTGCGTTGGTAAAATTCGACCGTTTCCTTAGCATCTTTACAGCGATAAGCGACGTGATGAATTTTTTCCAGCTCGATCATAGTTTTAGTAATCGGGGTTATTTAGAATAAGAGTCCGTTTTGTCTCGCGTAGCCGAGCATTGATATGATCGGCGCTATCGACAGCAGAATCCCATGCGGTATAGATTTGATTCTTAATTCCAGCGCGAAGATCTCCAGCGACATAGAAGCCATCGATATTGGTATGACCGATCTTATCGGTAACAACAAATCCGCGATCATCGACTTCAGCTCCAACTTCCAGCGCCAATTCATTATAGAGAATCATGCCGAGAGAAATGAAGGCATAGGTTGCTTGAACCAATGAATCATCTTCAAAACGAAAACCTTGCAGATCACCTTTCTTGGGTTCCCCAACAATTTCTTTGATCTTCTTCTTATTTACGTCGATACGATACTTCTCTAGAATTATTTTTCTATCATCATCCCAACCTGGCTCTTCGCCATTGGTTAGAATTGTCATACTCGGGTGGCGATAGCGTTCGGCCAATAAGCTAGCGACAGAGGCGGCTCCTGCTCCGTGACCTAAAATTACAGTATGTTGTTTATGGGTATGGTGACCATCACAGCGTGCACAGTATTCAACTTTTTGAGCATTGGCGTAAGGTAGAATGGCCTGATGGGAGCCACCAATCATTGGCTGTACATCCATGCAACCTGTCGCCAGGATTACATAACTGGCCAGGTATTCGGTCCCTTCATTATCGACAAGAGTAAAAGTTCCATCATCATTTTTCTTGAGTTTTGTAACTCCAAGACCTTTCATATGATGAACATTTTCCTTGAACTCACAATCTAGAATCCATTTCAATGTTTTCCGATTGGGATCAGCGATGCCTTTTTTGTACTCAGCAAAGGTCGGCATATTTTCGACTCTGTTGATCCACATTTCTCTTGATTTCTTCCTTACGCCAAAGTGGCCAGGGAAGAAGAGAACTTCATCATTGTTAAGGGTTGCACGAAGAAGGGCCATCATTCCTGCGGCACCTCCACCAATTACTGCGAGAGGATATTTTTTAGTTGTCATGCAAAACAAAATAGGCGGAAAGAGCTGTTTCGTCAATCTAGCAGCTAACTCCTGCTTGAAATAGGTCATTTTTTGACTTATATTCCACTTAGTTTAAAAAGCATCAACCCACTTCGCGCCAGCGCGTCAAAAAGGAAATTTTATGGCCTCAATTACACTTAAAGGAAATCCCATTAATACTCTCGGAACTATTCCGGCCAAGGGCGATAGCGCTCCAGCTTTTAGTCTAGTTGCCAATGACCTCTCTGAAGCGACATTAGAGACTTTCGCAGGAAAGAAGAAAGTCCTCAATATCTTCCCCAGCGTCGACACTCCAACTTGCGCCACAAGCATCCGTACCTTTAACAAAAATGCCGCTGAAATGGGAAATACAGCTGTTTTGAATATTTCACTAGACCTGCCTTTCGCACAGAAACGATTCTGTGGTGCTGAAGGAATTGACCATGTCCAAACACTATCAGCTTTCCGTTCAACATTTTTAGAGGACTATTCCCTAAAAATAGTTGATGGCCCACTAAAAGGACTATGCTCCCGGGTGATCATCGTACTTGGTGAAAATAACGAAGTGCTTCACAGCGAACAGGTTAGCGAAATTGCTGATGAGCCAAATTATCAAAATGTCTTAGCAGCACTAAAGTAATTTAATTAATTTTTAGAGAATTCAAAATGGACGCTTCCTAAACTAACTGAGTTTTTGAAGCGTTTTTTTTTAATAAGAAACTTTTTGGCGCTTTTTCTTAACTTCAGATTTATTTTTCTTATCGTCTAGGCGCTTTCTCTTGGCCCTTGGGGGTACTTTAGTTTTAACTCTTGCCTTGGGAGGTCTCGCTACCTTTTCCAACATCAGGTGAAGCTTCTCCGTGCAGTCGGCAATATTTCTTGGTTGGCTCCGAAAGCGCTGGCTTATGACCTGAACAATTCCCTCCGATGAGATAAAGCGAGAGAATTTGGCCTCGAATCGTTTTTTAACCGCCTCACTTACGGACTTAGATTTTATAATATCCCAGGTCAAAGTAACTTTTGTATTAAGCTTATTTACATTTTGCCCCCCCGCTCCTGAAGACCGAGAAAACGAAAAATCAAATTCAGCGATAGGAACTTTCATCACCTTCTTTTCTTTGAAGCTTTTTTCTTCTTTTTATTTTTCATAGAGGCACGAAACGAGAACGAAATTTCTTTATGAAAGGGTTGTTCGCTGTCGACACTAAAGAATTGCTTTGTTAATTTTCCAATACTCTTAAGTAGAGCGACCTCAGATTCAACACAGAAGGAAATAGCGATACCACTCTTTCCAGCACGGCCAGTCCTACCAATTCGATGGATATAACTTTTAGGGTCTTCTGGTAAATTAAAATTAATGACATGGCTGACATTATCAATATCTATTCCTCTGGCGGCAATATCTGTTGCCACTAGAACTCTAATCTTCCCCTCTTTAAACGACTTTAGCGCCTGCTCTCTAACCGCTTGGGTTTTACCACTATGAATCGCGGCACAAGCGATCGGAGTCCTTTCAAGCCCTTCAATAATCCTATCGGCACCAAACTTAGTCTTGCAAAACAAAAGCACCGATCGGAATTCGGGATTTTCTAATAAGCTATTCAAGAGATAGGGCTTATTGCATTTCTCCAAGGTGTAAATTTTTTGTTCAATACTCTCAACTACCGTTGAGCTGCTATCAACTTCCACTCTTATAGGATCTATTAAAAGGTTCTCAGAAAGTTTTTCTATCGCTTCAGGCATGGTGGCGGAAAAGAGAAGTGTTTGCTTCTCATCTGGAAGAAGATCAATAACTTTTTTAACATCGTTTAAAAAACCCATATCAAGCATCATATCGGCTTCGTCGAGTACAAAGAATTCGAGGTTAGAGAAATCAATATGACCGCGTTGGTAGAGGTCCAGTAAGCGCCCCGGAGTAGCGACTAAGATATCGAGCCCTAACTCAAGTGCATCTATTTGTGGCTGTTTTCCAACGCCTCCATAAACTACTGCGCTTTTTAAATTTAATCCCTGACCGTAATTTTTAAAGCTCTGCTCTATCTGACCGGCCAACTCTCTTGTTGGTGAAAGAATTAAAGAGCGAGTCCCTCGACTCGACACTGTTTCTGGCCTTTGATTCAAACGCTCAATAATTGGAAGTGCAAAAGCGGCGGTCTTACCTGAACCGGTCTTAGCTATACCCAGTAAGTCCCTGCCCTGCAAAACGGGAGGAATTCCCTGAGCTTGAATGGGAGTCGGACGGCCATAACCCAGCTCAGTTACTTGCTGTAGAATGGCGGCATCTAAGGAAAATGCTGAAAATTCTAAAATGGTCTCCATGCCCCAATAATTAGCATAGTTTAGCTAAATATCCAGCAGCTAAGCCAAAACAATGTCAAATTTACTTAAATGGCCCTTTAATCTTCACTTTTCGCTCCCTGGTAGCTAGGGTCCAACTTCACCACAATGAGGTCGCTATGAATTCTAAGAAAGTATCTGAATTCCAGTCTGTTATTAGTAATACCGGGCTTTTAAAGTACTTAAATACCGTTTCTATTTCTCAACCCACTCAGGTTCAAAAAGATTGTATTCCCAAATTACTGGGAAGAGGCAACTTTACTGTGCTTGGACGAACCGGCAGCGGAAAGACACTAGGCTTCCTCCTGCCAGTCATTGATCGCCTCAAAGCGACTGAAAAAGAAGTGACCGACCTTAAGCCAGGCTGCCCGAGAGCGGTCATAATTGCTCCAACTCGCGAGCTAGCACTTCAGATATTTGGGATCGCAAAAGATATTTCCCACTACTCAAAACTTAGAATTCGCAAATTAGTTGGCGGCGATAAAGGCCGGACCCTCGATAATCTATTCTCTTCACAGATGGATATCTTGGTCACTACCCCTGACCGTTGTCAGCGGGCCTTCAAAAATAAAGAACTAAGACCAGACTCTCTCAAGTACCTCGTTCTCGATGAAGCTGACCAATTATTAGAAAATTCCTTCAAAAAAACGATGGCTGAAGTTACCGAGCTTCTTCAAAATAGGGGCCGCCAAGTATTTCTAGTAAGTGCCTCTCGCCCGAATGG
>JABGVH010000193.1 GCA_018646195.1 Halobacteriovoraceae bacterium | reverse complement strand
TTTCCTCCAAATCCACCTTGACCGCCAAATTGACCGCCGTAGCCGCCCCCGTAACCGCCACCGAATTGTCCGCCGCCGCCAAATTGGCCACCGAACTGAGGACCCATCATGCCGCCCATGAATCCGCCACTATAACCTGCGGACCCCCAAGGGTTTCCAAAGCCACCGAAGCCATTGCCTCCGTAACCACCGAATCCAGCAAAACCACCGCCGCCATTTCCGCCGCCCCCGAGAGGACCGCCGTTACAACTGGACTGTAGTCCTTCCGCTTGTTCCGGAAGTATAGGATTAGCACCACGAGTGATGCTGTAATCTAAGTAAGAGTTAAATCGAGTAGTACAGGCGTTCTGTCCGTGCTCATAGGCCTCGGCAAAACGTTTCTGTCCTTTATACTGATACCTGGCACCGACATAGGCCGAACCAAAATAGGCCAGTGAAGGAGCGATAATTCCCAGAGCATCGACCCAGGGATTAGATTTTTCCTGTTCAGCGAAGAGGCATTCTACACAATCGATCCCTCCCTCAGCACCACCTGCTATTGCGATTCGCAAACAAGCTTTGTACTCGGTAGGGTAACGGTTCTGATTAATCCCAGTGCAATCATCGTACTGATCAGCTTTTGCCACTTCAGCATTAAAAAGGCTAAAGGCACAAAACAGAACAAGTAACTTGGTCCAATAACTGGGTGTCGATTCATTTTTTGAAAACATAGTTCTCTCCACTACGATTATCTTGTTCCAAAAAGTAGTCGTAGGACTGCCTTTGGAATCATCTATCTCGTCTATTATTCGGTAAGTATTTGAGAAATCTTTAGTGGAATAGAGTGGAATTCCATAACTGCTTGAAATAGCAGAAACTTGTCACAAGATGACCCCTCTGACATATTGCCGCTATGGATTTTCTAAGCTGGGATTGGTTGCTGGTTGGGCTTTTTATGGCCGGATTAGCCTACACCTTAATAGTAGTAAAAAATGAGCAGGCCAATTATCTCAAGAATGCCCTGACCATTAATATATTGAAGTTCCGCTTCAAGGTGCCTGCCTGGTGGGGTCTTGAGAGAGCAAACGACCAGCATATAATTTTTGAGCGCAAAGATACCCGTTACGACTGGAAAGCAGAACTTGTCTGGGTTCCCGAATCTAATTCTGAACAAAAACTTGAGTCGGCCGAAATTTTTAAGAAAAAATTGGCAGAACTACAGATCGAATTCGATCGCGATACCACGATTATAAAAAACCCTACTGATTTTCAAGAGCGTCCGGAAGTAAAGAATGGAAAACTAGAAATTATCAGAATAGAGGGAACCGCCACTCAGGCGAAAGAACACCGTCTTTACTACGATGCCTTTTTTATCCGCTCAAAAGAAATGCAAGGTCATTTGTACTGCTCAAGTCGCAGCTCAATTTTAAACGGAGCTGTAGAGGGACCGTATTTTGAACAGGCCATCAATAACTTTGAAATTGTTCCAGATTAATTTTTCTTAGAGGAGAAGAAGCGGATCTTACTAATAAGAAAGGCCACTAATTCTTCGTCAGTTCCAAAAACATCATCAATCAAATCACTATTGAGAAGGAATTGATTCATACGTCCGGCAATTTGGTGAAGTGATTCCACTAAATAAAGTCCACCAATATTTTCCCCGTTAAAAGATTTAATAATCTCTTTGCGAGCATGGTTGAACATTTCAGATTCAGTGATATCTTCTGGAAGATTATCAGCTCCCATTTTTTCTTCTACTTCTTCAATTGCTTGGTCGCGAATATCTTCGTCTGTTGCAAAGCTGACCCCGTACTCTGTGGCCATGGCATCAACTAATTCTTCCCGCTTGGCGGAATCGAATTCTATAAGGCTATTCTCTTTAAGGTGGTTAGTAGTATAAACTGCTAAGTCCTTTAAGGTTTCAAAATCGGTTTTCATGGGCTGCCCCTAAATGGTGTAATCTACCCCATACTACATCAGTCAAGATAGATCGCACAAGAAACTTATTGAGTTATTTTAACCTATTGCGACTTTTTTCGGCGAAAAAATGAGAACAGATTCCTCTCTCCGAGCAGCAATAGTGCCAGTAAATAGCTGACACTGCCTGCCAATACACAGAGCGCGAAATAGACCATTGAATTGAACAAATGATCTACCGGAAAATTAAATTGGCCGTATAGCCATTGGGTTACCGCAAAACAAATCCCCGCCGCTATCAGGATTTTAAAATGCCGAATATTTATAAAAAAGCTTAGCGGCAGCACTAACAGCCGCTTGGCCACTAAGCATTGCAGCCCACTATTGAGTAGCATCGAGAGGCTAGTTCCCAGCGCCAAAACCTGGAAGCCATAGAGCGGTACCAGGACAATGCAAAAAGCCAAATTAAAAAGAATACAGCCGACCGAAATAGCGACTGGGATCTTAGGCCGGTCGATACTGAAGAAGGTGGGTCCCAGAATTTTGTAAAAGGCATATGAAGGTAGCCCGAGAAGGTAGCAGCGCAGCCCCATAGCGGTTAATTCTGCATCCTGTGCGTCAAATGCCCCTCTCTGAAAGATAATCTGGACAGTCGGTTCCGAGAGCACCCACATTAAACTAAAGGCCGGCATTATGGTCAGCAGCGCGAAGTATATACTGGTGCCAAGAATATCAACCGCCCCTTTCTTATCGTCCCGCTTCCAGGCCTCACTGAAGTGCACCAAGTTTGAGCCGGCGATCGAAACCCCCAGAATTCCCACTGGAAACTGGAATAAGCGAAAGGCGTAATTGAGCCAGGAAACCGCTCCAACCACCGTCCCTGTGGCGAGTATGGTGGTCACCAAGATATTGATTTGAGTCGCCGCAATACCGACCGTGCCGACGCCCACTCTTTTAAAAATCTTGCGCGAGGCCTCTCCGAAAACTTCCAGCGGGCCGGTAGGTCCATAGGCGGTCTTAAAAATAAGAGGCAGCTGGACTAACATTTGAACGAA
>JABGVH010000152.1 GCA_018646195.1 Halobacteriovoraceae bacterium | reverse complement strand
GACAAACCCTTGGCTAATTAGTTTTTGGCCAAATAGCTCTGTCGTTAAGGTTTCATGGATTCCGCGATGAGTTTTCTGATCCCAACCTACAAAAGTTACAATTGATCGGGTCAGGGTTACTGAGAGCTCTACCGTACTGCCGACTAGATACTCTTCTCCAAAAATTTCTTGAGGACTGCTTGGGAAGTGGCAAAAGCGCATATCCGGTTTATCAATCCGAAGGGCCGCCTCTTTCACTCCAAAGTCACCGCCCTGGTTATGTGAAAGTGCTAACCCCCAAACAAACCATTTGGGAACATTGATTGCTGGAACTGGGCAGGCATAACCCATAATATTGGGAATAAAACTATCGGCTTCGATTTTTAAGCTGCGCTGATTGGTTTGCTTTACCAAAACCTGTTCAACTGTATGTTCCTCAGGAATTTGACCGCCAAATTGCGCCATCGCGCCCTGTGTACTCAATAACATCACCACTACCAAAATAAACTTTTTCATAACTCTCTCCTACAGCTTAAGTGCCGACTCTGAATTCTTTTTAGCCTAGGTAGAGGTATAAATAAAATAAGATTAACGAATTGCTAGCATAAGTAATAATTATATTACTTAAATTGATCTAAGAGCTGTTTGATATCGCTGCTTTTTCTGCGGTTCTTTTTTGTAGCTTTGACTTCAGTTTTTGCCAGGTATTTTAAGTAAGAAAGAAGTTCAAGTTTCTTTTTTTCTCTATTAGGATCACCCCAGGCAAAGGCCGGCATATTTTTGATTTTAAATTTAGCTGGTTTATCTAGCATTCGAAATAACCTTTCCCGGCTCCACTTTTTGAGATCCCTATTTATAAAGAGGTTCTTTGCCAATTTCCCACCAATTGTCCCCACCGCGTGGCAACCCATGCAATGATTTTTATAGTGCTGGAAACCTTTTTGGATTTTTGGATCAACTCCTGAACCGGGATCTATATTTCCAAAATCATAATTTAAAGAGAGTCCAGTGATCTGGTAGACCCAGGAGAATTTATGTTCCCAGCGATTAATTTTCTTAGACGAATTATCCCAAATTAAAAAAAGTGGTCCCAAATCTTTTATTGTTTTTGATACCTTTCCAATAGTCACAAACTTTTGGCCATCGGCGCGGTCGTAGGCCAGGTAGGCCTTCCTCTCTTTAAAACTCTTGCCAGGGATAAAGGGAGCGTAACCTGTTTTGGTGACAAAACTAACATCGAAATTTTCTTGGCCGTAAAATCCCATTACATCTTTTAATAAGTCTAGCAGAGGAACCGCTTTATAAAATTCTAAGCTTCTTAAATAGCGGTTATAGATTTGAATATGCCGAGTTTTTTTTGAAAGATACTGATCCAATGGAATTTTCTGATAAGGCAGGCCATTTTCTCCATAATTAACCTGATGGGCGCCTGCATAATTTTGAAAAATTAAAAAATTCAAGAAAATGAAGAAAAATAAAGAAACTAATATTTTCATGGCATTCAGTTTTGTGACTCCATGTGGCAAAAAGTAAATAAAGTTAAGTTACCTTCACAGCTTTAAGTTGCCCTAGGTTTTTCCCCCAGCCTTTGGTAGGCTATAGCAAACATAATCAACATTATACGGATGAAAGTTTGAAAGTCCTAATCGTAGAAGACGAAGAAAATATAATTCAGTTCCTGCTGCCAGCGCTCGAGCGTGCCGGCTACGAAGTAGAAACTGCCAGCGATGGCGAAAGTGGATTCGAAAAGGCCAAAAGCGCTAAATTCGATTTAGTCCTGCTTGATATCACCCTACCAAAAATGGAAGGCACTGAAGTTCTAAAAAATCTTAGAGACGCCGGAGTTAATACTCCCGCCATCATGCTTACTGGCCGGACTGATACGGACGATAAGCTAAAAAGTTTTGAATACGGCTGTGATGATTACCTCACCAAACCTTATAGAATTGAAGAATTAAAAGCGCGAATTAAAGCAGTAATAGGTAGGGCCTCTGAGAGAGGCTCAACGCCAATTGCCCTTTCTGAATTAGAAATGGATCCTCTTCGCCACCGGGTTACGATCAAAGGTGAGAACGTCCATCTAACAGTTCGCGAGTATAATATTCTCGAAATCCTGCTTAAAAATCCGGGCGATGCTGTCGAAAAAGACAAAATTATTCAATATGCCTGGGAGCCCGATCATGCGGTTGCCCAAAATACTCTTGAAGTTCATATTAATTCTTTAAGAAAGAAAATTAAAAAAGACGATTTTCTTTTGTTAGAAACTGTTCGAGGAGTTGGTTACCTAATTCGTAAAGGCACCCTTCCCGGTCAAGAGTAGAATTTAGAAATCCCCTGTCACAACAAAGAGTACTTGATTTTCATCCCTAGGTGTTTCATCGAAGATGTTGACGTAG
>JABGVH010000028.1 GCA_018646195.1 Halobacteriovoraceae bacterium | reverse complement strand
CGATTAAGACAGGTGTTAAGTGAAAAGAAATTATTAGTGGAAGCGCTATCGGCCTTTAATAAGGTCATCGGCCAGCTAAAAAAACTACCTAGATTATCTGCGGAACAAATTGCTTCTTTGACACTTTTTGAAATGGCCCTAGAAGAAACTAAAATAAATAAGTCAGAATTATTTGCAAAAGAGAGAAAGCTTGAACACTACTTTCATATAGCGACTGGGCACTCGGTTGATGAGATTATTGATTTCTTACCGAAGTCCCCTGATCGTTGGCCGACTATTTTAAAGGAAGGGAAGCTAAATTCACCGAAAGTTACAAAATTAAGATCACTAGCAGATCTGGCCCAAAGCGGTGTTGAAATTGAAAAGGCCAAGGCCTGGCCTAATCTAAGGATTGGTCCATCCTTCGCTATCGAAAAGGATGGTAGGTCTGAGAATAAAATGATCGGCCTTAATATTCAATTGCCACTGCCCTTGTTTCAAGTCAATGGAGGCGGAAAGGCCTATGCCCGAAGTGAGCTTCTAAGGGCGCAGAAGAGTGTAATTCTTACATTGGAGGAAGAAGGGCATGAAAGATATGAACAGCAAAGAGTGTATGAGAGTGCCGTTGATATTTTGAAGGAAACGATGAAGCAAAGTGTAGTTGAATCGAAACACAAACGGGTCGAAAAGCTTTATTTAAGAGGAGTTGTTTCAAGCTCAGTATTACTAGAGTCTTTAAAACAAAAACTGAGTTATCTAAAAAGTAGAAACCTGAGAGAGCTGACGGCCATAGAGGCCCTCTGGAGTATTCGTAAATACGACGGACAAATTTTTAAGGAGACTTTATGAAAGTGCTATTTTTGTTAATGCTGGTATTGCTGCAGCCTTCTTTTGCTAATGAAAAAAAGAAGGCAGAAACCACTGTCGAAATTAAAAAGGGTAGCGCCGTCTCCGCCTTTTCAAAGGAAGACGGCTTTAAACTTACCAATAAGGCAATCTCTAATTTAGGCGTAACTTTTAAAGCTATTAAAGGATCTGGTCCTTGGATGATTCCCAAAACGGCTCTAGTGAGGATAAAGCATTCTACCGGTGTTTATCGAAAATGGGATGGTTGGATTACTATGGTCTTAGTAAAAGTTATTAAGAGAACTAAAGAAACAGTAACCATTAAATCGGTAGATCTACAGGATCGAGATGAGTTGGCGATTACGGGAGTTCCATTTTTGAGAATGACTGAGTCAGATCTTAACTCAGATACCGTGGATGCTTGTTCTCATTAGTAAGGAAATTTTTTTATGATTTCAAATTTAGTCAGATTTTCAATAAATAATAGGTGGGTCGTTATTATACTTACGGCCCTACTGGCCTTTGCGGGATGGGAGAGTTTTAAGCGGCTTCCCATCGATGCGGTTCCCGATATTACAAATGTTCAGGTACAGGTGAATACTCAAGTCGAGGGGAGGGGTCCTGACGAAATTGAAAGAACGGTTACTTATCCATTGGAAACCGCTTTAAATGGTGTTCCTGGAGTGACTCAAGTTCGTTCCATCACCCGCTATGGGCTTTCCCAAGTGACAATTGTCTTTGAGGAGGAAACCGATATTTATAAAGCACGGCAATTGGTATCGGAGCGCTTACAATCGATTTCAGGTCAACTTCCCAATTTTGTAGAACCCATGCTTGGCCCGGTCAGTACGGGATTAGGTGAAATTTTTCATTATGTCATAGAGGCCGAAGAGATTGCTGTTGGAGAGGCCCGATTGAATCAACTTACGGAAATTCGGGCCATACAGGACTGGCATGTTAAGCCCAGGCTTTTGACGATCAAAGGCGTGGCGGAAGTAAATACTATCGGTGGCTACGAGAAGCAGTACCATATTGAGCCAGATCCGATTCTCATGGCAAGGTATGGACTTCATTTTGGTGATATTGAAAATGCCATTGAGAAAGTTAATAAGAATGCGGGTGGCGGTTATGTTGAACAGACCGCCGATCAATTTATTGTTCAGGCGAGTGGGCTCTTTGAATCATTGGAAGATATTAGGGATGTCCCTGTAAAAACTCTCGGAAATTTAAAAATAATTTCAATCTCGGATATCGCCAAAGTAGGGCTTGGCAAAGAATTGCGAACAGGGGCTGCTCTCTATAATGGAAGAGAAGTGGTTGTCGGTACCGCCTTGATGCTCTTAGGTGAAAACTCAAGAGAGGTTAGTTTAAGAGTGGCCGAGCAAGTTGAGAAAATTAAAAAAGGTCTTCCAAAAGGATTTCATATAAAGACGCTCTATAACCGCTCTGACCTCGTTAATGCCACCCTTGGAACTGTGAAGCATAATCTGATCACTGGGGCGGCCCTTGTCATAATTATTTTATTTTTCTTAGTTGGTAACTTAAGGGCGGCTTTAATTACTGCCATTGTTATCCCCATCTCTCTCTTGATGACGTTTATACTCATGCGAAAGTATGGCATCTCTGGAAATCTCGTCAGCCTCGGTGCTTTAGATTTTGGAATTATTGTCGATGGGGCAGTAATAGTTCTTGATAATTGCGTCAGGCATATCCAGGATAAAACTAAATCTTTAGGGATAAAATTAAGCTCCAGAGAAATAAAGGGAACAGTTCATGAGGCGACAATGGAGATTAGAAAATCTGCTGGCTTTGGTGAGTTGATTATAGTGGTGGTATTTCTTCCTGTTTTTGCTTTTGTTGGTATTGAAGGGAAAATGTTTATTCCTATGGCCGCCACTTTTATTTTTGCTATTATCTCGGCGCTTGCTCTGTCTTTTACTTTTGTCCCCGCCATGGCAACACTACTCTTAAGAGGTAGTGTAGAGGATAAAGATCCTCTACTTATGCGCTGGCTGGAAAAAATTTACTCACCAGTACTAAATTTTTCTTTAAAGTCTAGGCGTTTGATCTTAGGGGGGGCTGTTCTGGCAGTTGTTGTAGGAGGGCTACTCTTTAGCCGCCTTGGTGGTGAGTTCTTGCCAACTCTTAATGAGGGCTCTATCGCGGTACAGATGATAAGACCGGTGACAGTCGGAATTAGTCACTCTGTTGCTCTAGAAGAAAAATCTCAGAATATTATCAAAAAGATACCTGAGGTCAGTCATATCTTTAGCCGTGTCGGAACCGCTGAGATCTCTATGGATCCTATGGGACCTAATATTTCCGATAGTTATATTATGCTTAAACCGAAGTCAGAACGCCCTATGGTCAATGGGCGAGTAAGAGTAAAAGAAGAAATTGTGACCGAAATAGTGCAGCAGCTTGAGGCCACAACCCCAGGACAAAGACTGCTGGTCAGTCAGCCGATTCAACTTAGATTTAATGAGCTAATGGAGGGGACAAGATCAGATGTATCTTTAAAGATATTTGGTGAAAATCAAGATGTCTTGACTGAAGAAGCTGAGAAAATTGTAGCGATTATCCAGAAAATAGATGGTGCAGGTGATGTTGAGCTTGAGGCCAAGGGAAAGATGACGGTTTTAGAGATTAAACCCAAGTACAAAACCTTAAAGCGCTTAGGTATTTCCGCTTCAGAAGTTCTTGAAACAGTAGGTATCGCGGTAGGTGGCGACCAAGTGGGAATTTTTTATGAGGGGATGAAGCGATTTCCTATTATTGTGAGGCTTGGATCTGAGAGACGTGACGATATCGAAGAGATTAAAAAACTTCCAGTCGGTTTAACGGGAGGGGCGACTATTCCTTTGATTGAAGTCGCCGATATTCGCTTTAAAGAAAGTTATAGCTCTTTTAGTAGAGAAGAAACTAAAAGACGGATTGCCGTCCTTATTAACCCGAGAGGACGTGATACGGAATCCTTTATTCAAGAGGCCCAGAAGGCGGTAGAGGAACAAGTTAAACTTCCAGCGGGATATTATATGGAATGGGGAGGAAACTTTAAAAACTTAAATGAGGCCAAATCGAGGTTGGCGGTGCTGGCCCCATTGGCGTTGCTTTTTGTTTTGATTATGATTTATGCCGCTTTCAGAAATATTTTTGAAACTATGCTGGTCTTCCTCTGTGTGCCTTTTGCCCTCGTCGGAGGAGTCTTGGCCTTAATTTTGACCGGCATTCCCTTCAGTGTCTCAGCCGGGGTGGGTTTTATTGCCCTCTCAGGGATTGCGGTTTTAAACGGCGTTGTTTTAGTGAATAATTTTAATAACCTTAGGAAAAAGGGAAAAACCGGGGAGGAAGTCATTAAGAAGGGAGCGCTTCTCCGCTTAAGACCGGTCATGATGACAGCGCTAACAGATATTTTAGGCTTTTTACCCATGGCCATTGCTGTAGGATTAGGAGCGGAGGTTCAAAGACCTCTTGCGACAGTAATTATCGGTGGGATCATATCATCGACAATTTTAACACTAGTTATTTTACCAGTAACCTATTCAAGTATAGAAAAATGGATATTAAAATTTAATCAAGAAAATATGATGGAGAAAAATGTATGAAAATAAAAATGACTATTACACTAATTTTTGGATGTCTTATGTTCTCGGGAAACAGCTTTGCTGAAGGTGAACTGAACAAGCTCATTGAGGGACAAGGACCGGAAAAGGAACAGAAAGAAGAAAAGAATAAAACAACAAAGAAAAAGAGAAGAAGAAAAAAAGTTCAGATGTGCCACCAATGTGGAAAACCAGAACCCGAGTGCGAGTGTGAAGGTGAGGGACATGGTGTCGATCATCACGATGAACATGATTCGAAAAAGGAAGAATAGGTATAATTTCCTGCAGTAATCTGTAGTAGTCCTAAAAAATCCCTCAACAATTAGGGAGAGTTAAGAGGCTCTCACTACCTCTTCCTCCAGATTATCTGGTTGTCTATTGTTAAAATTGCGCCTTATCTGTTCTATAGCTGCAAATGATGATATAAAGGGCATCAACGTTGTTTATAGGAAGGGGATTATGAGTGAGCCTCAAGATAAGGGAGTTGATCCCATGCACGGAGTGACATTAAAAATGATGTTAACTGACGTTGTCGAGCTTTTTGGATTTAAAGAATTATTTACCATGACCGAAATTAGAAGCTTTGATGATGAATATCCGCGAGTTAATAAAATATTAAAGTTTGTTCGTAAGGCCCCTTGGGCGAAAGATAAAATTGAAAAAATATACCGCGGAAATATTGAAAAAATAGCGGCGAATAAAAAACAGCAAAAAAGAAACTTTAAAGCAAAGTAGTAAAAATTTATATATTTGAGAGGACTTATGTCAGAAGTGATTGTTGAACTGGTAAAATACGATACCAAAAAAACAAAGAAGAGAAAACGGAAGAACTTGATAGTCTCGGACCAGACAGAAACGGCGGTTATCGAAAAACTTGAAAAGATACATAAAGGTGATCAAGTTGAATCCATCAATGAAATCATTTGGGGCGAAGCTAAAACTAAAACTAAAAAAGACGTAGGGCGAAAAGTTCTAACGGGTGTTGTTAAATTCTTTGATGAGGCCAAAGGCTTTGGTTTTATTACTCCAGACAGTGGCAAAGAAGATTTATTTTTTCATTCATCAGCTTTAAGTGGTGAAAAGATTTATGACGATGATCCCGTTGAGTTTGAAAAGAGTCTAGGTACAAATGGACCAGTTGCTATCCGTATTAAATTTATTCAAGAAAACTAAATTATGAAAATGAGTTATACAGTTCTAGGAACAAACGACTTCGAAGCTTCGGTTAAATTCTATGATAGACTTTTTGAACAATCTAAACCTATTCAATGTTTTACAACAGACAGAATGAATTTTTGGCAGTTTGAAGATTTTGCTTTTGCGGTAGCAAAGCCTTTTGACGGCGAGCCCGCAAGTAGCGGAAATGGAACAATGATTGGCTTTGATGTTGGTTCTAACGAAGAAGTAGTAAGACTTCATAAAAAGGTAATTGAATTAGGTGGAACCTGCGAGGGCGAGCCAAGTCAGAAGGGACCTCGTTTTTCTGGGTATGCCAGAGATTTAGATAAAAATAAACTCTGCTTTTTCATGTAGAGAAATTTTCTCGTACTCTGTAGTAATCTATAGTTACTTTCCAAATTCATTCACTTAATTAGGCAAGTTAGGAGGCTTCACTACCCTATGGCGCGGCGCTACGTTTAATTAAAACTTAGATATATTAACAACAAGTACGTTGTCGTTCCCAGACCTTTTATAGCAAGCTACAATTCTCCTACATTCGAAAAATAATAGGAATATTCAATGCAAAAAGTAACTAAATTACTGATAATATTTTCCTTCATTTCTAGTTGCGCCACCCCCCCTGGGTTGACCAAGAAGGTAAATGAAGGAACCAAGCAGCAACATGCAGCGGCGCTAAAGAACACAAAAAGTCAGGACCCAAAAAAGAATGTGGTTTATTTTTTCAACACCAACGAAATGCCTGGCGTCAACTACGCTTTCAGTGTTTTTGTAGATGGCAAAATAATTGCAAAAGTTAATGAGGGAACTTATACCAGGGTTGAACTACCTATAGGAAAGCATAAAATCCAACTTTCATTCTACGATGAACCTCCAAACTATAGGAAACACTTTTGGCAGGTTCATAACTATAAGAACGGGGTTGTAAATGCAACAATCCCAAGACAAACAAGAATGATGACCATTCCCTCGTCCCGACGGGGACCGATGATTATCAAGTTTGAGGTGATGAGTTCTTGGAAAGGTAGCGAAGTCGATCATTTCTATTTCTTTCAAGGGGCAGAATACGGCGAGCCAGCAGTTACTAAGCTTTTAAGCGATGCAGATTATGTCATTCCCCGCGACGTCAGCTTCAATATGGAATACGCCTCCTCTGGAGAACGTGGAGAATGGGACCTCTATGCCAATAGTAATTCTACTCACTCCCTGGCCAATTTTATTAGAAATAATTCGCGTAACCCTTTTATTGAACAGGCCAAAACAAGGAAGTCGAAATTATTAAAAAAGGAACTAGCTGCTTTTAGTGGTTACCGAAAAACCGATACTCTTAAGAGCTATAGCGAGTACATGACGCTTTTTCCAGAAGCGCATAACCGCTACAGTGTTTACTCTCGAATGAGTAAGAGGATAAAGAAGAAAGGGACCTACTCAAGGTTCTTTAAGAAACATCCCGGTATCATTAAACATTACCCTGCTGGAATTAGAATGGGGTTTGAACTTATGGCAATAGGTCCAAGTGGCATGAAAATCGGTGACGTTTTAAGTTATTCAAAGGAGGGACTCGGCACGGATTCCCTTTCTGCAAAAATTAAGGCCACCAATGCTCCTTACCGAGATTTCAGTATTCCAGAGATAAAGTATCTCAAAAAGCGTGGAATCAATGGAAGGTTAATTGCGGCGATGATCGAGGCCAATACTGAACATGTTAAGCAACTTAAAGAGGCCAATAAAAACCAAAAGATGATGTCTCAAATCCAAGAGTTAATCAAGAAGAGCCAGGTGCAGGCGGTTTCAAATGCCGCCGCGGCCGGTGCCAGTGGTGGTAATAAAAATATGGCGGTTGAATGTATAAAGTTGAAAGCAGCGCTTAAGGCCTGTAGTCAAACCGGTGGCCTAATAGCCATGGTGTGCAAGTCAACCGCACGTTCTAGTTTCTCATGCAATGTCGACTTGTAGATTCTCGAAAAACTGGACCCTGAACTGAGACCAAGACAAAGCACTATTTATTCTATGATTAAAGATGAGTACTCAGAAGTATGGGATACCTGCTGCGATCATGGGAAGCTCGGAGTGGCACTATTAGAGAGGGGCTCTGTGAGTAAAGTGCATTTTCTTGACTGCGTGCCGTCAATAATAGAGGCGCTTGAGCTCAAGTTAGCTAGAAGAAATTTTGAGAAAAGCAGGTATCAATTACATTGTATGAAGGCGGAAGACTTGGCCCTCTCAAGTAAGGGCTCTTTGGTTTGTATTTGCGGCGTTGGTGGAGAGACGGCTATCGAAATACTGAAAGGGCTAGAGAGAAATAATGATTTGAGTAGTCATGAAATTATAATTTGTGTTCAACACCATATATATCAACTAAGAGAATTCTTGAGGCAAGAAGGTTTTAAGTCTAAAAATGAAACTTTGGTATTTGATAAAGGAATTGGCTACGAAGTTTTTCTTCTCAACAAAACCTCTAAAGAGGATGTGCACCCAGTAGGCACGTCAATTTTTAACGTTGCTAATCCTGAACACCAAGCCTATCTAAAAAAAATAATTGAACATTACAAAAGAAAAGTGAGAGGGGATAAAACGGATATTCACATTATGAATCTTTATAAGGATATTGCGAAAAAGTAACTGAACGATTACATCTGCTGGGGGGCCTGTGGATAAACCCCCTCTGGTGTCTCAAAAATCCAACTCGCTATAGTTTCTAAAATAATAGCTTTATCGCGGGGGAGATTCCCGCCGAGTGGGTGTAAATTTGAAACATGGTTTGCTCTGAAAATTACCGGGTTTAAGTCAAAGCTTGCACGTTCAAGAATACCGTGCATTTCTACTAGCAACTCTTTAGATGTTAATGGTTCAATAGATCCACGCTCTACCATCTTGTGATAAGGGGTTCCTGGAACTGAGAAGGTTGTTAAAAAGGAAAAGAACTGGGGAGCGGTAGCACTTAAAATTTTGGCGGTGTTTTCCACATGCTTCTTTGAGAATTTACGACCGCCAACTCCTAGCATAGCTATAGTTGAGAGTTTAAAACCGCATTTCTTTATCTTTAATGAGGCCTCTACCATCTCCGCTGCAGTATTGCCTTTGACGATCATGTGCAGAACCTTATCGTCGCCTGATTCGAGTCCCAAATAAGCAATATTTAATTTTTTGGAGGCCAGAAGCTTTAACTGCTCTTCGGTTTTTTCCAATATATTTTGGGCGGTGGCGTATATTCCAACCCTTCGAGTATTTGGCCAGAGTTGATTTATCTTATCAAGTGTCGCCACCAAAGTTTCTTGGGGGGCACCGAGGGCATCCCCATCGCAGAGGAAAATTTTATCGGGTGCCATGCCAGCACTAGAGCAGGCCTCGAGGTCAGCATTTATATCTGCTTGCGGACGAACTCTATAACTCTTACTTCGGTACATGTCGCAATAAGTGCATTTGTTATTTGAGCAACCAATCGTTACCTGTATAAGTAGTGATCTGCCTTCCGAAGGAGGTCTGAAGACTGGGGTTTCATAGTTAATTGGTGGGTTAATATACATAGCTGAAGTTTAGATCAAGCCCAGTCAATTCGCAAACTACTCGGTATTTGATGCTGTTGCCCTAGAGTCAGCTCCTGTACTACAATAGCTTTATGAAAAAAATCTCTCTGATTGCCCTGATGTCACTGTTCACTTTTACTGCCTATCTAAGTGCCAGCGAAAAAGAACTGATAGATAAAATGTTTGAAAGTCCATTAAGTGTACAGCTCGATATTAATAAGCAAATCGAGAAAGAATATGAGCACTGTAGTATTGAAAATGGAACAAATTCGAAACTGTCCCCAGCCTGTAAAAGTGAAACAACACCCCAGCTAAGAAATCTATTTAAAACTTTCTATGTTAACCAGCCTAACGGAAGCAAGACAGATGCCTTAAAGGGCAAACTTAGCAAACTTATGGGCATGGTTATGAAGGAGTCATCGGGGAATCCTTCAGCAGTTGCCGATATGAATGGCAAGGGAAGCAGGAAAAGTTACCTAAGTTTCTTTAAGGTCAATAAGTCTAAAGGGATTTCTTCTCGAGTACATTATTCCAATACTATTTTGTTAGAAGAGCTTCTTTCTCAAAGCGATGTTCTTTTTAATAAGCAAACTAATTTTGGGCTGGCCCAACTTTCTGCTGACAGACTGACTATAAAAAAATGGGGGGGCAGTTATCTTAAGGATAAGCAAACTTTAATAAAGGCGCTTCCAGAAAAACAACTTCTCAATTGGTGCATGACTCGTTCCGTTTACAATGACGATGAAGTGACTTTGAAAAAGTATGCTACCAAAATTAAATCCTGTGTTATGGGTTATAAAGAGGAGGCAGGAATTAAATGCTTTGCTCGTATCGTAAATTTTTGCCCACGCCTAGCGATAGATTTGGCCTTAGAGCAGCCACTGAGATATTTTGAAACAAAAAAAGCAACACCTCTTTGTACAAAATTATTTGAAGAGAGTTCCGAGTAGCTCAATAAGGACCATTATGAAAAAGACTTATCAATTCAAAGTAAAAAATAAAACTCCTGAACGGCAGGTCGACTCAATTAAACATGAAGTAAAAAAATATATTTCCAGAGAGCGCAAAAAGAAATTACCAGACGATATGGATTATTGGGATTTTGACTGCAAGATTGGGAATAATGAAGAAGTCGCAGCGGCCATCCATCATTCCAAGATTAGTGAAATGATCGATCAAGTGGCGGCAACCGAAAATGAGTCTTTCTACTTAGAGATACTCGCAAAACCAGCCAAGCGAATGAAAAAATAATATGGAAAAAATTGCTATTTTCGTGGATGTTCAAAATATCTACTATACCGTTAAGGACGGCCTTAATGGACAATTCGATTACAATAACTTCTGGTCGAAAGTTGCAGTCGAAAATGAGAGTGTAGAAAAAGCCATTGCCTATGCTATCGACCGCAGTGATCAAAAACAAATACAGTTTCAAAATATTCTCAGGGGAATCGGCTTTAAGGTAAAGCTAAAGCCCTATATTACTCGCAAGGATGGTTCTGCAAAAGGTGACTGGGATGTTGGTATTACTATCGATATGCTAGAGGCCGCCTCAGACGTAGACCGTCTAGTCTTACTTAGCGGTGATGGAGACTTTGACCTACTACTAGATAGGTTAAGCTCGTTGGGGAAAACTGTAGATGTTTACGGAGTTGCTCATTTGACGGCAGATTCATTGATTAAGTCTGCTTCTCGATTTTTTCCAATCGATCAATCATTCACAATGCAAAAGTAGTTATTAATTAAAAACTCTGCTTTCAGGCAGCTTCTTTGTTTTCTATTGGGCTTGTTGGCAATGGATAAATTTCTGCTTCCTGCTCAACTGCTACTTCAGGATTTCCAGTTGGGATATAGTCGAGAAGCTTAGTTAAAAATGGGGCGGCAAAAATAGAGACTGTGATTGCGGATAGTGTGTAATTCGCAATCTCACCGGTAACAATATTATGTGATAGGCATTGGCCTATAATCCAAAAACCAAATTCTCCACCTTGGCATAGTAAAAGACCCAAGCGGATACTTGTTTTCCAGTCTTTATGAAAGGCCAGGCCAATTAGAAATAGTATTGAAAATTTTACGATAATGAATGAACCTGAGAGGGCAAATATAGTTTTAAAGTGAGATTGGAAGAATAAAAGGTCGAACTCTAATCCAAATCCCATAAAAAAGACACCCATTAGCATAGACTTTAGAGGCACTGAGAAACTTTGGATTTCTGATCGAAAGCCTGACCCAGATAGGAAGAGCCCCGCTAAGAATGCCCCGAGTGCTTTCGAAAGGCCTATATACTCCATCAAAAGTGCCCCACCCAAAACTATAATTAAACAGGAACCAATGAAGATTTCTTTGCTTTGAGAATAGAATATTTTATTGAGAATTGGTCTTAAAGCAAACTTACTTACAATCATACTGGCGATCACAATTCCCATATTAATAAGAAAACTTTGAGTGTTCATTTGAAAACTAGATTCGCTATAATTAGCTAAAAATGGGATGGCAGTCATTAAAGGGATTACAATTAAATCCTGGAAAATGAGTATACCAAAAGAACTCTGGCCATAGCTTTTAGTTAATTGTTGGCTACTTTGTAAGTAAGTTAAGGAAAAGGCCGTCGAAGATAAGCTAAGTGCGCTTGCAATTAAAAAGCTTGCAGCGGATGACAGTCCTATAGGTGACAATGCAAAATAGAATATTGTTGTTGTTAATGAAAATTGCAGTAGACCAACTCCGACAATAATCTTTTTGAGTTTGTTGAGACGGGCAGGGCTTAACTCCAAGCCGATCACAAAAAGCAACATGATCAATCCGATTTCGCTAATTTCATGAATATTGTCGGCGTGGTGAAGCAGTGCCAACCCATGGCGTCCAAGTATTAGGCCAGAGAACAAATAACCAAATATTGAACCTAATCCTAAGGACTTAAAGAAGGGCACACAAATGACTGTGGCACAGAAGTAAAAGAAAATATCTAGTAGTAAGGTCTCTTGCACTATAACCCTTTGTTTTAACTAGGATACTTATCGGCAATTTTGAAAAATACTTGAGGGAAAATGTCGGGAAAGTCTCAAGAAATAGCTGCTGCCCGAGGCTTCCACCGGCCGTTTTATAAAGTACTATAATCCCAATGAAAATATTATTGAGAATTTTTTTTTTCTTCTGGGAGCTATTTCAAAATATTTTAGGAGCCTGTTTTCTTCTTTCGTTTTATTTAAGAGGAAATATAAAGAAATCTTATTATGAAAAAGAACGCTTCTTTGTAGAAATTCGCTCCATCGGAGCAATAAGCCTAGGAATGTTCGTCTTTTATACGGAAGTCGATAATTCTTATGTTCCAGTTGGTTTAGAGAATAAAGATCACGAGTATGGACATTCAGTTCAATCACGAAGGGCCACTTTACCTGCCTACGGTAGGGCTCATATCAGAGGCCAGATTGCTTTATGCATTCTTTTTTAAAACCTTTAATGGGAAGCGCTGGTCTCATTACTATGATAGCTTCCCTGAAAATTGGGCCGATAAATTGGGGAAGGTAGATAAATCCCTTCGTCCCAAACCTTAATTTATTATAGTGGGAGTTTTTTAAGAACTCAGCTATTTTGAATTCAGTGGCGATTGAATTTTGGAAAGGCCTATTTTAATACAATAAATAGATCACTTAGTAAGTTATCCAGAAACTCACCAAATTCTTTCTCTCCTGCGAGAGTAATACTTTTGTCTTTGACTGGTAGGTATTTCTTTAAATTTTTAGAAAGCGAAGGCCTTTTTCTATGGGCCTCAATTTGCCTTAAGCTAGCAGGAATTGTGTTATTGAATAATCGGTCTAGGTAAGCGCTACCTTTCACTGTCAAATGGCCAATTGCTGGGATGGTGTAAATTGATTTACCTGTTGACTTGATCTCGCTCAGCATTTTACTTCTCAATTCTTCCTGGGCGACTTTATCATTTATAAGTTCTTTTAGTTGATCGACAGCTCTTTGCATCCTAGCTCCTACCTCTGTTTCCGAAATGACATCCGTTAAACAGCCTTTGCCATGGATATTGCAAAGTTCAACTTTGACTAGGTTTTCAGAAAAATTAACATTCAAAACTCGGGTCTGGGATTTTACGGTTAATGCATTGGCCGAGGCAGAGAAAAATAATAGAGTCATCGCTACGACTAAAATGTTCTTCATAATTAAAACTCCAATGAGGGCTTGATCTCTCTTTATAGTAATTAAAATGAGGGGCCAGAGGAAGATACTTGCAGATACTTTACTTCACTTCCAAGTAAGTAAAAATTCTTGACGATTCTCTAACCATAACGGGTACTTACGCATGGCACTCGAGAATAAGAGACTCTGTAGAAGACCAGCTAGCCAGCAGCTTAGCTGGGGATAACCAGCACTACGGAACCAGCTCTTTTCTACATTAACGAATTGGCGAGCAAACGGTAAAATGGCCAAGTCTGCTAGGCTTAATTTATCCCCAAAAAGAAAATTTTGGTCTGAAAGAGAGGATTCTAGTCGCTTTATGAACACTTCACATTGGGTACGTAATTGAACTTCGTCCGACAAATGATAGCGCTTCGATTTCTTATAAGAGCTAAGATTGCTGCGGAATTCTTGGTCGCAATCGTTAATCAAGCTAATCATCTGAGGGTAAGTATCAGGCCGATCTTTGTATAGTAGATCCGATGGATCGTTTTGCTTAAGTGCCCAGAGCATTATATCTAGGCTTTCATCGATTATGGTTCCATCGTTAAGTACCAAGACAGGTACTGTGCCTTTAGGAGAGGTCGCTAATAGCTCGGCAGGTTTGTCTTTGGTGACAATATTGCGTAACAAAACATCTTGCTTGGCCATCATTAGGCCCATTCTGGCCCGCATGGCGTAGGGACAATGTTGTAGTGAATAGAGAATGGGGGGAGTGCTAATCGCAAAGGCCTTTTCTTATAGACCCTGTTGGTATTGGGCATTGGTTGAAATGGCCACCATATGGTCTAGGGTTACTTTTGACTGATCTAGATTACTTAAAAATTTCTCAAATTCATGAATCAGTACGGGCTTATCTAACTTTTCTTTAGAACCCGAGCCAATATCTGTAAGGTCGATCAAGAAGCCATCAAATAAATCAGATAGGTCCCTTACCACATCAAGGTTTAAAAACTGTTCGTGATTATAGATACTGGGGTATCCACCCTTTTGCTTATCAATGGCAAAGGAAATACCTTTCATATTGGTAACCGTTGTTGCTTTTTTACAAGTTAGCATACAGCTAGCATCAATCGCTGGTTTATTGCAGCCTACAGTTTGTTGGAAAAAACATTGGCGACTCGTCATCATCAAAATCGGATGATAAATACTATAGAGCAATTTAAAATTTTCGGGACGTTTAATATTTCGCATTTGGTTGCGATTGATCTCATTTGAAATAAAAGCACCGGCACAGTTGAGCTCTTCTTTTAAGGTAATAAGGGCATGGGAGTTTGTTGTATTAAGGAACGGTCCTGCGAGCCATTCAATATCCATTTCAAAAGCTTTGTAAGCGACACCGGTATTATTAGAGACGATTCTGGGTGGTTTTACCACTTCCAAAATTTTAATCGCTTCTAGATAATCTTTGCCAATTAGGACAGCAGGAAACCAAGGGATCAAATGTGGGTTTGCCAGCAAGAGATCACTGTATTGAGTGGAACCTTCTTTGAAACTCTCAGGCAATTTAAAATAGACGTCAGCATGAGTTGAGTCCATTAAGTTAATATCGCTCTCATCGCTAATTAACAGCGATAATTTAGGAATGACATTTACTTTAGAGTTTTGAGGTAATTTCGGTACTTCTGCATGTGGCAGAACCCTAACCGAGCCGTTTAGCAAAAACCCGAGCTGTTCTTTCATTGTAATGATTTCTCTAAATGGAAGAATTAACTGCTCATTGAATTGAGAAAAATCAAGAGGTGCTAGATTATAACTTCCATTTTGAAAGCTCTTAAAACGTGCGGTCAAGGTCTTGGTTGTAACCGAGGACTCGACTGCAGGGGCTAAATTAACGCTTGAGTGAACGATGTAGCTTTCACCATTGGTGATTGCCGTGACTATTAAAGGTTCGCCAGACCTTGCAGTAAAACTAATTTTTAAATCGAGTTTCTCGATACTCAATTTTTTTATTTTATCAGCAAGAGTGGCACCAAGAACATTTTTGTCTTTGTAGAGGTCTTGGCGGACGTCTTGAATCTCTTCTTCAGTGGTTGCTCCTTGTGATTCAATGGCATGCTGAGCACTATAGTCACGGGGACTTTCTATGAACATGTCTTTTGACAGGTCGCCTGTTAGAAAAGAGTTGGTAAAGCTGCGGTTAAATACTTTATGCAGATTAGAGTCATCGCCAATTAATTTCCCCTCATCAACAAAGCTATTGATTTGTTTCCGCCAAGTATCAACGACTGTGTAGACATAGTGAGCCCCTTTAATTCGACCCTCTACTTTGAGAGAGTCAACCTGGGCCTTTACTAATTCGGGGAGATCAAAATAGGCGGAGTTGTCTTTTAAATTAAGGGGGTATTTGTTGCCAGTAGGAGTTGTCACATATTCATCTCGGCATGCCTGGCTACAACGGCCGCGATTTCCAGAATTACCCACACTGACTGAGCTAGAGTAACATTGACCAGAGAATGCGACACATAGTGCACCATGAACAAACACTTCCGTTTTCATATCGTGTTGATGGGCCAATTCTGTAAGGTCTTTAATTTCAGTTAGGTTTAACTCTCTTGATAGATTGACACGGCTTGCGCCTATTTTATTTAAAAACTTGATCTGCCCTTCATTATGAGTGGTCATCTGGGTAGAAGCGTGAATACTAAGGGTTGGAAAATATTTTTTAACAATATTAAAAACACCCAAGTCTTGCACTATGATGCCATCAATTCCGCTATTAACTACTTGGTTAAGAACTTTGACCAAAGATGGGACTTCGTGCTCCAAGATAACCACATTAAGAGTTAGAAAAACTTCGCAATTGCTTTCATGGGCCAGGCGTATCGCTGCATTTAGTTCATCTATAGATAGATTAGAGGCACGATTCCGGGCATTGAGGATATCTAATCCACAATATATCGCGTTGGCGCCAGCGACAATTGCTGCTTTAATCGCCTCAATATCGCCCCCGGGAGCTAATAGTTCAATCTTCCTACTCATGGGTGGGTTGTACCCCATCTATGCCGCTTTTTAAATGAATAAGGAATATGGGGATTTCTTTAGTTAAATTAGCTATCTAGGGGCTTTTTGAAGGTCAAATAGCGATCAAAATAGAGTTACCGTGATTCGAACTTGGCCTTCATATCGGCCATCCACTTCATTCCTTCTTCTTTGCTTTTGCTTTGCGCCTCTTTCATAAAGTCTGCATGATCGGACATATAGTGTCCTTGCATTTGCTTAAACCAATCATCAAATGTTTCGGCAGAGAATTCTTGTTCACAGATATCACATTGCATGGTCTTCATACTGATCCTTTGATTACCTATTAGATAAATTTAATTTTGCATTTTGAGGGCCCATAAATCAAGATTTTCAGGACCGTTGATTGGTTTCACTATGGTTGACCCAATTTAGTGCTAAATATCTACCAAGATGCGCCTTTTTATACGGTTTTACTTGGAAAAAAGCATCTATTTCGCTAGATTGGGCTCGAAATCAATAATAATTACAAACGTACAGGGGAAGCTATGGAATCAGATCAGCAAAAAGTTAGTTATATTATCGGTCGCCAAATTGGTGGAGATTTTAAGAAACAAAGTATTGAAATTTGTTTTGATGAATTCTTTCAAGGCGTTCGCTCATCATTTCTTGAGGAGCCAAGCGAAGTCAATGATGAAGAAGTCACTCGAGTTATGGATGCTTTCCAAGAAAAAATGAAAGCTGCTCACGAAGAGTTATCTAGTGAAGCCGGAAAAATGAACCGAACTCTAGGTGAAGCTTTCCTGGCAGAAAATAAAAAAGTTGAAGGTGTTACTGTAACGGCATCTGGACTTCAGTACCGTGTTCTTGAATCGGGAACTGGCGCAACTCCAGCTCTTACTTCAACTGTAGAAACTCATTATGAAGGTTCTTTGATAAACGGGTCTGTATTTGATTCATCTTATCAAAGAGGTGAGACAATTTCTTTTCCTGTGAATGGCGTTATTCCAGGTTGGACTGAAGCTCTTCAACTTATGAAAGAAGGGGATATCTGGGAACTCGCAATTCCTTCAGATCTTGCTTATGGAGCTCAAGGAGCTGGTGGAGCAATTGAACCTGATTCAACTTTGAAATTTAAAATAGAACTTATAAAAGTTAAGTAATTTATCTTTGGGGCCCCTCGCCTGAGGGGCTTTTTTACATACTTCATCTCAAATTATAAAAATTAAAAAATTCAAGATTTAGGCTAACGTGATACCGGGAGGAAGTTCAAAACTGACAAGACCTAGTTTTCCTGTTCTGAAGTCATTGAGAATTATCTTATAGATGTGATCATAGTCGTAGCTATTATTTGTGCTAAGACAGCCACGAATTTTGCCAATATGATTACAGGCGGTCTCTAAGTCTATATCGAGATTTTCAAACTTATATTGTTTTTTAAATTCGGGGGATTTTAGATTTAGTAAATATTCGACGACAAAACAGGCCGAGTAGTCAGGGGTGACAATATGGTCGGGGATAGCATGAATCGCTGACAACCACATGCCATGAATTTGCTCGTCGATTCGTGGAGGCATGACACCGGGAGTATCGAGTATATCGAGATCCTTATCTGCTTTGACCCACAGATGGACTTTTGTTTGACCGGGTCTAGCGGCGGCTTTTGAGGCATCTCTATTGGCAAGCTTGTTGATGATTGTCGACTTGCCGGTATTGGGAAGCCCTATAATCATCATCTTCATTTTAGATTTAAAAGTGGTGCTATTTGCATTTGATTTTAGGCGATGGGCATGGAGGATTTCTTTGGCCTGCTTAAGAATCGTTTTGATTGAATTTTTATCTAAAGCATTAACGAAGACAAATGATTCGTTTTGCTCTGTGAAAAACTTTTTCCAAGCTTCGACCGCTTTTGGACAGGCCAGATTTGTTTTGTTCAGGACTATCAAATAAGGTTTTTGCCCTCTATTTTGGTAATTCTTCTTATTGCCTGACGCCATTGGTGCACGAGCATCCCTCACTTCAATGAGGATATTTACCAATTTTAAATTTTGTTGGATCTTTTCGACGGCCTTCTTCATATGGCCGGGAAACCAATTGATATGATTCTGTTCTAAGTATTCAATTCCAGTTTTTTCTTTTGGCATGGCACTTAACTAGAGAAGTATATCGATATAGGTAGTACCACTGTTAACGGTAGACGTGGCCTTTGCATTCTGACCTTTAATAAGAACTTTCTTCTTAGTAAATAATCTTTTGAGGTGAGTCTTAGTGATATGTTGGAAAGTCACATTCTCTGTTTGGCCAGTAAGGGCATCCATCAATGGACCATCTAAACGCGGTTGGCGCTCTTGAAGCTCGAGGGTTACGCGAAAGGAATTTTCTGGTTGCTGTGGTGTTTTATAAGTCATGTCTTGATTTAACACCTCTTTTGCGTGGAGTCAAACTTCTCTATGAGGCCTTCTGCCCTCAGCCCTTGTCATTAACATCACTTAAAAGCAACAATTCAGGTAAGTTACGAAGCATTCAGGGCCTCTATTCGTTATTGCTACCTTCCCATCGTTCCGATTCTAGAATAAAGTTTCTTAATGAATAACCTACCAAAAGAATTAAAAGTACTCGTTTCAAAATGCGTAAACTTACTGGGCGAAGTGATTAAAGAGGAAGAGGGCGAGAAGGTCTACAGCGAGGTCGAAAATATTAGGCTTGAGATGGTGGAGTATCGAAAAGCTTCTAAGCGGGGTAAATAAACTCTATT
>JABGVH010000172.1 GCA_018646195.1 Halobacteriovoraceae bacterium | reverse complement strand
CTTTGATTTAGGTGGGGAAAAAGATGATTGGATTAACAAAGACCCTGAACTTGATCATATTCGACAGAACCCAGCTTTTAAAAATCTAATTAATAATGTCTGATTGGTAATTTTGTCGAACATACTCATAGACTGAAAGGCTGGCGGCCACGCTGACATTTAGACTTTCAGTTTTCCCAAACTGCTGAATCTTTATCTTCTGAATATCGGGAAAATCCTCTAATTGAAAGGAAAGCCCAAAACCCTCATGGCCCATTATAAAAGCTGACTTCTTAGGAAAACTTGTTTTGTGCATATAAGTGCTAGCACCGGCATCAAAGGCATAGAATTGATAACCCTGGGCCTTGAGGAGAGCGTAGCTGACTTCAAAGGTATCGTTCCAAGTGGCAGGTACTTTTCGTATTGTTCCCTTTGCAGGAACGGGATCAAAGTAGGGAATATCTATTAGGTGAATCTCCTGTACCCCAAAGACTTCTGCTGAACGAAAAATTTTACCCACATTAAAATTTCCTTTTAGATTATCGAGTATCAAGACCACTTGGTGAGGCCCAGGTTTGGCCTCGGTTTGATTCTTGTATTTCTCTCGCACAAAGAGCTTTTCTCCGTACTTCTCACGGCTTTTAAAGAGGTTTCGTTTTCTCATCTGATTTTTATATCATAACTTACCGAAATTGATGCTAAATTAAATTCATTTCTTGGGAGCAGTCACCCGATAAGTATATGAAAGGAGCGAACCTTGTTTGGAATCCGAGAAAAAATTCTAGTTGTAGACGACAATAAAGACATTTGTGAGGCCATCTTAATGGCCTTTGAAGGTGATCTGGATAAGGAATGCTTCTTGGCAGCCAACGGAAAAGAGGCCTTACAGATCCTAGAACAATTCGACATACAGGTAGTAATCACTGATTTGAATATGCCCGAAATGGGGGGATTAGAGTTTATCAAGAAAATGCGCGAGCAAAAAATTGAATCAACTGTGATTGTAATTTCTGGCGAAAAAAAATCTAAGGAATTTAAGGAATTATTACCCCTTGGAGTGACTCAGTTTTTTGAGAAGCCATTCCAAATGGAGTCCCTACTTGAAACTACCCAGGCAGAGTTAAATAAGAAGGTAGTGAAAGAGGTAGAGTCAGCATTGCTGTCCCAAATGGCCAAAGGGAGAGGCTATGATTTTGAATATGCTGATCTAAATGATGAAAAAAAAGTTAAATTCTTACTTAGTTTCGTATCGAGGGACATAAGTGACGAGGATGAAGCCGCTTAAAATATTAGAAAACTGGTACTTCAACCTCTAGTGTTCCAAAATTCAAAGCTTCCGCATCGAAATATTTCTTAAAAGTCACCGCGAAATTATTGTAAGGAGCGGTATCTGAATACATGCATCCTTTTACCACAAATGCAGGGTCCATCGCTAACTCTGAAAAATTAGGGACCGCTGAAAGATTGATATTATTAACGATATAAAAAACATTACCAGAATTTGCCTCAATATATTGTGCTCCACCTGGCTCGGTGACAAAACGGAAACTCCCACATAATTCAAATCCAAAGACCGCTTCTTCTGGGCGATTAGGATGAAGAATGGCGTCGTCTTCTACGGTGATAATATAGCCATCTAAAAAGGTGTCACTGGTAGCGCTTGCTACGGCGGCGGTCTTTAGTCCATCAATACAAACTCTTTGTGAGTCGCTTGGATAAATTAAACGAGAAATAACTTGTTCTAATTCATAGATATCAGTTCGTAAGACATAAGCGATAGTTTCCGTGTCGATAAGGAAACGAGGTTTACTGTCATAAAAATCAGTAAATAGTGTTCCGCAGAATTGATTAAGGTTATTGGGAATAGTAGGAGTAGGAATCACTACTGGCGGTACAAATGGATCGGCCGTACCATCATCGAGGTCGCCTAAATTTTGTGGATCACTACTTTGAGGAACCTGGCTAACTTGTAGCGGTTGGGTGTTCGAGCTGGTGGTACTTTTTTTAGTACAAGCGAATGACAAGAAACACAGTAGCAAAACTAGAGTTGTGGCTTTCATAATCCTTTTCCTTTATAGCAATTCTATTAAGTTATTGAATTGCAAGCAGAAGGCCAGAATTCAGTAGCTAAGCCCTTGAAAAAGGCGACTTAAAGCGGCATATATTCTAGTGATGTAAAAATAATGATCAATTAAACAGGTGATATTAGGTATACTCAGGACATGAATTTAATCTCTAGAACTAAGGCCTTTAATCATTCGATTTCATCCATGGCACGCAGTAAGGCCATGCGGCAGGGGGATATTGAGCTCTTTGCAGAAGAAGTTTGCAAGGAAGCAGCAGAAATTGTCCAAATAGAGCGAGTCAGTGTTTGGTTATTTGAAAATGCGAATCAACGGCTTTATCTTAAAAAATTATACCAGTTGTCAGATCGTCTCTATTCTTCAGGGGCCATTTTAACTACAACTGAATACCCAAATTACTTTAAGGCGCTCGAGGAAGAGCGCTCAATTGTGGCCAATGATGCCCATTCACATACTGCTACTAGCGAGTTCTCAGAGGGCTATCTAACTCCCTTACGAATTTTTTCGATGTTAGATTGTCCCATACGAGATGGTGTTAATGTTATTGGAGTTATCTGTCTAGAGCACGTAGGTGAGCCCAGGAGTTGGACTGAAGAGGAAGTTAATTTTGCCTCAGTTACCTCCGACCTGCTCTCATTGGCAGTGGCCGTCGATTTGAGAAATAGGGCCGAATTAAAACTACAAGAAAAGAGTAATAAGTTAGCAGAAAGTAATATCACTCTACAGACAGTATTGGGGCGTATCGAGGAAGAGAAGAAAAATATTCGTGAGGACGTCGCTTTAAATATAGAAAAAAATATTCAGCCTTTAATCGAAAAATTAAAAGGCAGTCCTAATGTCGACCTTAATTTACTCGGTCAGTTAGAGTCGGGACTTAGCAATATTAGTTCTAATTTCTATAAAAAGTTGGTTAAAGTTCAGTACAATTTGACACCTACAGAGAGAAAGGTTTGCCAGCTGATAAAGACTGGATATTTGGGTAAGGAGATAGCCGCTATGCTTTCCCTATCCTATTCGACAATTGAAACACATAAAAAGAATATTAGGCGTAAGCTTGAATTAACTAATAAGTCGGTTAACCTAAAAACTTATCTTGAAGAAATAGACCAGATTTAACTTTCGACTTCTTTTTGGATTTCGCCAGGTCTTTCAATCCCCGTGGAAGATTGAAAATTCATTTCCAATGTCTCTCGGTAATCTTTTAAGACAGCATCTTTGAGCTCTAAGGGAGAGATCTCTAAAATTTGAGAGACCTTTTTAAGCATCTTGAGAGGTATTGAGCACAGTCCTCGCTCAACATTACTTATAAATTGTCCGTTCTTGTAACCCAGTAGGTGGGAGAGGTCAGACTGAGAATAGCGTTCGGCATGAGTGGTTCTTTTGGTCTTTATGAGATCGGCAATATGGCGAAAACTTCTCATGAGGTCCCCCTTTTCTAGGTAGCCCTAAGTATAACTCGCTTAAGGAATGTTAAATAGTAAATAATCAGGTATAAAACAGGTACTAAACGGGTATCAAGTATACCTGTTTAACCCCCCGACCCGTGAATATTGGACTTAAGTTAGCTATAACAGGTCAGTTTTTCGATTTACTTCTAACTAAAGGAAATTTCATGAGAGCAGTGATTACGGGTATCTTGGCAGTGATATTAGCTATTTCAATCAGCTCCTGTGGTCACGGTAGCGCTACTCAGAAGGCCAGGGAAGATTATCCATCTCATTGGTGGAGCAAAGTGAATAAGAAGGACGCCAAGTGGTGGGAGGTTCTCCCTGCCGAGGCTGGAGAGGGTGAAGTTATCCTCTCGAAGCGCAATGAGCTGGGGCTCTTGTCAAACTTTGCCCACACACCGTTTACCTTTGAAGGAGCTCAGTACCAGAGTGTTGAGGGCCTCTGGCAATCGATGAAGTTCCCTGAGAACAAAGATGACCCGCGATATAAGTCACCTGCCCACGCCTGGGGCCATTCCCGCGAGCAAGTCCAAGTAATGGTGGGCTTTAAGGCCAAGAAGGCAGGAGACATAGGCTCCAAAAATATGCAGGGAAAAGGTATCAATTGGGTTACCTATAAAGGTGACCGCATGACCTACCGTACTCCTCAAAAGGGCAAACACTATCAGCTGATTCGAAAAATAATGTTGGCAAAGGTCGAACAGAATCAGAAGGTCAGGGATGTATTGCTGGCGACTGATGGATTAATTCTCCGTGCCGACCACCAGCAGAAGAAGAATTCTCCCCCGGCCTGGCTCTACAATAAAATCTGGATGGAGATTCGCTCAGACCTCAAAAAAGGACTGTAGGTAAATTTTTCAGGAATACCAGATGTAAGACTATTTTAGCGCACTGCGAGATGTAAGCAATAAGTGTTCTGCGATAGGAACACTTATAACTATTATTGACCACCCACCTTTCCACTTTGGAGGAAACATGAAGACATTTTTAACACTAGCTCTAAGCACTGTAATGAGCGTAGCAATGGCCGGAGAAGTCCTTCTTCTTAACGGTTCTAACGTAAATTACGGAGCCCTTTCACAAACAGAAAACCAACCAGCTCTTGAAACAATTAAAATTAAAAGAACTGCTGCAACTCCTGATTCAGTAACACTAAGATACAAAGTGAATACTGTTGTTGAAGCTTGCGTTGATTTTGAATTAGTTTTTACAGAAGTTTCAGACCTTACTCAACTTAACTGTGAGCCAAAATTAAACGGAGCTTACGCTTGTACAGAAGCTTCTTTTGAAGGTTACCAAATTCCTAAAAGAGTTTGTCGTGAGAAAGGCTTAAAGCTTCAAACAAACGAACAATCTTTAACTCTTAATTTCAAAAAAGCAATTACACTGACTGAAAATGCTGTTGAAATTTTCGCAGTAAATGTTGCTCAAAGAAAAATGACAGACGTTGAGTCTAAGCTTTCTGCTAAAGCAGTAGACACTGCTTCAGTTTACAAAGTAAGAGTTTCTGGTAGTGCTGTTAAATTTAAAGCAAAATAAATAAGAGAATTTAGCTAAATATAAGAAGCCCCGCGAAGCCTAAGCCTAGCGGGGCTTTTTATTTTCCCATTTCAGATAACGTTCAACTTTTTTAGGGCCTGATTGAATTTTTCCATATGAACAGATGGTTGCTTTAACTTGATCAGATTTTCTTTCTGGACTCTTTGCATTTCGCGCACCAGCCTTTTGGCCTTCGTTCCATCTGCACCTGCTTCATTGATATCGGCCAACTTCTCGGCGGTATTCATAATAAATCTGGGCAGGTTTAATTTTCCTAATTTGATATCGCTCATACCTCCCTTATCGGCTGCTGGACAGATTACTTGAGTTCTTTTGTCGGACTACTCCTAGGTTGATTTCAAATACTTGCAGCATTTTTAGCCTTTAAGAATTAGCCGACTATACCGATAAGGTATTTATGAGCAAGAGAATAGCAGTCCTGTTAATACTTATGATGGCCTTTCCAGCATTTGGAAATGACGAGTTATTGCGGGCCTTAGAAATTAAAGACGAAGAGAAGGCGATTCGGTTCTTAAAAAAACCCCCAACTCCTTTGAATATTAATATTCAAAATGAAGCAGGAATGACTCCGTTGATGCTTGCATTTAAAAATGAATTCTACGATGCCATTCCACTAATTTTAAAGAAAAGACCCAATCTAAAATTAATCAATAATGACAAGGAAGGGGCACTTATTTTTGCCGCCCGGATGGGAGACTCTGAACTACTAGAAAGTTTATTAAAGCATAATCCTCCTCTAAATCAACAGAACCGATTTGGACGAACCGCCCTAATGTATGCTGCGATGGAGGGATTTGAAGATAGCGCTCTTCTGATCTTAGAAAAAGGTTCCAGCGTTAAATTTCTTGACGGTAAGAATATGAATGCTCTTCATTATGCAGTCATCGGAAATAGTAATCTATTAGTTGCAGGGTTATTTAAAAAAGCAGCGAAAAAAGATTTAGGAACTAATGTCCTCAACAGGCAGCACGGGCAATCCCCCCTGGCCCTAGCGGCTAAGAAAGGTGATCGAGAAATGATTGAGGTGCTACTTCAAAATGGAGCGCTAATAAATCAAAAAACAAGTACATTAAAAACCCCACTATTCTATGGTTTAATTAATAAAAATCGTGATGCCGTTGAAGTTTTGTTAGAAAAAGGCGCTCTTGTTGACCTTGTCGATAGCAGTGCTAATTCTCCTCTGCACTATGCTGCTCAAACTGATAATCAAGAGAACCTTAAAGATATATTGAAATTCTTAGCAGGGAAAATAAACCAAAAGAATGGTGACAAGATGGTTCCTATCATACTCGCCGCCGAAAAGGGCCTCTCGAAAAATATTGAGCTGCTTTTAGATGTCTCCGAAGTTAACGTAAATTTAAGTAATAAAAAAGGACTTTCTCTCCTATACCTATTGGTATTAGCAGAGGACTATGAAAATACCAAACTGTTATTTTCCCAAAAAAAATTTAGCTCTCTCTACATAAATCCCCGCGACGAGAATGGTAAAAGTGCCTTATTAATCTTGGCACAGAATGAAGCGACTGAAGTCTGCCGCTTGTTTTTATCACGTTCAAATATTGACGTTTCTGGGCGGGATGAAGCGGGAAATACCCTAGGACATCTTTTTTCAATGCTTGAGGAGACTGACTTGCTGACGAGTTACCTTAAGAGGGTTAGTTTTGACCCCAATGTTCAAAACAAGAATGGAAAAACTCCTCTTATGTTGGCACTTAAAACTTCCAATCAAAAAGCAGTGAGTATTTTAAAAGAATTCAGAGGCACAAAATTTGAGTTAGTAGATAACTTCGGGAGAGGTCTTTTGCATGCTGCGCTTAAAAATGGAGAACAAGAGAATGTTGATTGGGCGATCTCACAGGTAAGTAAATATGATCCAAGTTTAATAAATAAAAAGGATAAACAAGAAAAAACTCCCTTAATGAGTGCGGCCATTTCAAGTAATCCCGAAACTTTTGAAAAGCTGGCCAACTTACCAGGAATTAAGTTGGACCTAGACGATAAAGAAGGAATGACGGCACTTCTAATAGCGATTAAAAATAAAAATTTTGAATTGGCCAAAATCTTGTTAATGGTTGGAGCCGATCCAAATGCAGGCAGCCCAGAGGACTTTAACCCATATTCAGTAGAAGAACTTTTTAGCGATGAAGAAGTGATGGGGAAAATGGTTCAAAATACTGGAAAAAATATAAACTATGCTTTCGTAGATGCATTAGAGGCAGAGGTTTCAAATAAAGTAGTAGCGACGTTCTTTCAATATGGGGCGCTGGCCAATTATAGAATAGTTAAAGGACATAGGAAAAGTTGGACTACTTTGCACTTGGCAGCGAACTATGGCGATCCGGAAGTATTAAAGCTCTTTATAGAGAGGCCAGAGTTCGAGCTCAATACAGTAACCAGCAATGGTGCCACGGCCCTGATAATCGCTGCTATGAGGGGACAATTCTCTGCCGTAGAAGAATTGGTTAAGGCTGGTGCTGATCCAAACAGAAAAATGAAAAAATTAGAGAAGGCAACGGCCTTGCATTACGCAGCTTTAGCGGGTGATAAAAATCCACGAACTTCAGGTGAAGATGAGAATTATTGGAAAATCCGCTACGGAAAAACTGTTGTTGAGCTTCTCAAAGCTCCAAATATTAAAGTGAATGTGTTGGATGAAGATGGAAATGCAGCTCTCTTTAATGCCTGTCTCAGCGGTAATTTCGATGGTGTAAAGGCCTTGCTGGAGCGGAATTCTATCGTCGACGAAGAGAATAATATAGGAGTTACTCCCATGATGGTGGCGGTTACCCATGGAGATAAGAGCTTGATAGAAGAACTTCTAAAGCATGAGGCAAGCTTTAAAGGCGAGTCAGATTTTGGTTGGTCAGTCTTTAATTATGCCATAAGAAAATTTCCCGAGAGAGAGTTCATTGAATTTCTGTTAGAAAAAGGATTGCCCAAGAGCCAGGCGGATAGGGCACTTCGAGACTCAAAACTATTGGAGTCTGAGATTCAGGAAATTAAAGATTGGATCAATTAATCAATTTTTGGGAATCCCCAATTGCGTAGTCTTTTAAGTACAAATGCTCCAACTTGAGTCATTGGTTTAAATACCATTTCACTAGTCATTTGGTTAAATAGGTAAGGAGAGACTTCTAATTCCCGATTAGACAGGTAGAATCTTTCCTTAATAGGTTCTTCATCTCCATTTTCGAGAGAGGAGAGCTCAGCCCTCATCGATGCGATACCGTAACAATTTGAACAGTTAATACCAAATTGGCGTGCCCAGGAATCTTCTTCCCGTGTTTCGAACATAACGAGTCGGAATTCTTTTTCCTCAGTGCGAATAGTGGAACTATCCTTATTTTTTTCTTTCTTAAGTTCAATAAAAACTCCCATGTCAGGAGAGTCGAGGGTTAAAGTTCCGACATTGAAAGGAGTGTAGTATTTGAAAGAAAATAATTTTCTATTTGGAGTGGGCCGAAACTCACTTCCTTCTTTAGTTATCGAAAAAAGGGCATAAATTTTACCCCTCATTAAATATGAAACAACCTCTGTGATTTTATTTTGTTGAATTTTCCTTTGGACACAGATGACTAGCTCTTTGGAATTTTCGGAAGATTCATAAGCAATGCAATTTTCGCCTAAATTGCGAACTATTCTTTCTCTCTCAATTTTGCGCATATATTCTTGAAGTTCACTAAAAGTATTAGTGAAAACTTGCTCTAGACGAGGGACAGCTACTGAGAAATTATAATCTTGAGAGTAAAGAAGGTGTGGAAAAATTGCGATTACTAGGAGTAATTTTTTCATTCCCTAGGCCTATTGTCACTAATCTTAAGCTTCCCTTCATTAATTGCCTTTATATATTCTTGGATTTTATTTCGAACCAAGTTTAGCTCGGTACCATTGAGAAGCCTGGTGAAAATCTGCTGAAGCTCAGTTAGGATTCTCTTATTGTCGCCGCCTCCAACACTTGTAAATTCGGTTTTTGGAAAAAATGTATTATGTTTTTTTATGAAATCGGCGAGACTGCGACTGGGTTGGGCAGTTCCCCACCCAAAATAATCCTGAAAGCGCTTAAGGGAGATTAGATTCCTGCCTGGATCGAAGTACTCTGGTTCACGGTCCCTTTTCGCTACGACCTGTATGGACCAGACGCCGTATTCATTGACGCTCTTCCAGGTACTGCCACCCACGCTATAGGTCAGAGTGTGGCCAAAAAAGGTATAAGTTAAATTTGTTTGGTTAGGTAGGTAGTTGGTATTAATTGTATAAAATTTCTGACCAGCTACTTTAAACTCTGCGCTTTTTGATAGCTTATTCTTCAATATATAAAGAGAAAATAATTCTTCATTTTGTTCATTGGTGATTTGATAATAACGAGATTTAATATCAGGTGATTGTATATCTAATTTTCTAACCCCATTTTTAAATTGCTGAAAGGGAATTGGCTTCAGGTTTTCGCCATTGGTAATAACCACTTCTCGTAGATTAATAGCTTCGTTACATCCCCAGTAAGTAGCTGTTTCAATCAATGACTTGCCCTTTAATCTAGAGCTGAAATGCAATTTAGAGAGTGGAGTTCCAGGTGAGTACGATTGATGCTTACAACGGACATTCTCACTTGAAGTAAGAGAGATCATTCCATTATTTAAATAGGGAATGTAATTTGAGTTGAGTTCGCTGATTTTTGTTCGAAAAGATCCACGGAATACTTCAATAAAATCGTCTATAAAAAAGATGTCTTTAGGTAAGGGGACAGGTGCCGCTAATAGAGCTGACGTAGTACCCAATAAAAAAAAGGTTAAAAGAAGTCTTCGTTTCATTGCTGAATAAATTTGTTAGTTTCTGGATTATAATAGAGTGTCGTTTTAACTCTATCTTTAAACCTGCCCTTGAATGGCTTTAAAACAAGTTTAAACTTTATGTAAGGCTTGTCTAGAACCTCTAATGGGAGATCATTGAGTTTAAAGCCACTCAACATTAAGTTCTCAACAGTCCGAGTTCCCTTCATTTTCAAGCCGCCGCCTTTGATCGAAATCTCGACGCTTCTTTTAATATTCTTAACTCTGGCTTGTTTTTTATTTAAGCGAAACCCGATAAGTCGATCACCAGATGCATTAAAGTAAGCATATGGCTGAACAGCTTCTAATACCTGGTCCATAGATACTTTTGATTCTGGAAAACCCAGGATTTCGTTTGGCTTAAATTCACGATGAAGATTTAAATCTCTATACCGGTTGGTTTCTTCTACGAAGTCGTCAAAAGACAGTGGTCTGGCACGGGTTATAACCATGATTTTGGAGCGCAACTTATTGCGGTTGCGACCAAAAGAGCCTAGACCAATTTCTCGGCCAGTACTATTTTCTACCGTATGGGTACTGACAACCATAGTAGAAGTATCTGTAAGTAGCGGGAGCTCATCAACGTTGAATTTTAAAATAGTCACTTTCTCTGAGGTTCCCTCTTCAGCGTTTCCAGGTGTGACAACGCCATACTCGAAAGAATAATTTTTTACGATTACAAGATTCTCTCTCTCTTGACCTTCGCTTTTACGGATTATCGAAACATCCCCATCAATTTGCAGGCCAGCGGTTTGTTCCTTCACGACGCCAGCAGTAGGAGCAGTGAAAATTTTTGTAGTATGTTCAAAATCAATATCTGTTAAGTTCGGAACGAGCTGGGTAATTGTTGTAATTTTCGAACTTTCTTCCTTGGTTTTTTTTGAGCCGAGGACTGAGGATAAAAGAGTTGTTCCCAGTCTAAGACTGAGGTCAAGGGAGCCTCCTCCTATAGCGCTTAATAAGATGTCCGTAGCATCACCCGAATTTGAGGTAACATTTTGAATCGATGCATTTATATGGGTCAGCCCCGCTTCAGAAATTGAAAATATTTCTGTAGTTAATTGAACAATTGCACCAGGTCTGAAGTCTTCAAAGACATCAAAAAGTGGAATCAGTGCTAGAACTCTAGTCCTTACTTCTTCGTCGTTATACCAAAAGGCCAGCTTTTTACGATTCTCTGCAGTCATGTAACCGGCTTCTGGATTACTCAAAGTTCCAGGAGAAAAGACCGCATTGAGGCGGCCTACAATATGCCTGGCGGTAACATTCTTGGAAACATAGACACAGCGCTTTAATGGAACTTCGCAAGTGGGGGCAGTAGTGGGCTGCTCTAGGCCTGCTTCTGCAAATCCAATGAATAAAAAAGGTATTAAAAGTAAGTAATACTTCACGGCAAACTCCTACAGGGTGGGGCAGCAATCTATCAACTTTTGGCACAGTCTGTCGACAATCCAAAGGTAAATTTATTGTCAATTTTAAGCACGATGAAGCGCCGCACTACAAGTGGTCGGCAACTTCTTTTGTGATATCGATAGGTTTGGCGTTGGGGGCGAACCGCTTAACCACTCGGCCCTCTTTATCTACCAAGAACTTAGTAAAGTTCCACTTTATCTTCTTAGAGCCCAATATTCCTGGTGCCGCTTGTTTGAGGTGGGTAAACAATGGGTCTGCATTTTTACCATTTACATCGAGCTTTTTGAAAAGGGGAAAATTGACTGAAAAATTGAGACTGCAGAACTCTTGAATCTCTTGGTCACTGCCCGGCTCCTGACCTCCAAACTGATTACAAGGAAAACCTAGTACGACTAGTCCTTGCTCGCGATAATTTAGATAGAGTTCTTGAAGCCCTTCGTACTGGTTGGTAAAACCGCAGCGGCTGGCAGTATTAACGATCAGAAGGACTTTTCCTCTATATGTTTCAAGAGAGACTTCCTTTCCGGCATTATTTTTGACATTAAATTGATAGATATTTTCCATTAGATGCAACTCCTTAATATTTAACCGACCATAGACCACTCTCGTGAGAAAGTAAAAGCGTTGGGTATTAAGCAAGTCCCACCAATTTTCCGATAAGAATTACAAGGAGGGGCTATGGGAGCACCCAAGGTAGATACCAGAAATCGCCGTCTCAATATTAGAGAATTGTTAAAAGAAATGATGGCAACAGAATTCATTTCTAAAGAAGAAGGCAATAAGCTACTCCATAAGCGAACTCCAATTAGTTTGCATCCTCTTATTTTTATCGCCAGACAGAACTTAAAAGATTCCAAGCCGCCAAATTTACCCATCACGCTCGAGGGACTTTTGCGGTGGCTCGCCAATTACTCGAACTTCTCTTATTACGAAATTGATCCACTTAAAATTGATATCAATTCAATAACTAAAATTTTACCCAAAGCCTATCTAAAAAGACTAAGTGTAATTCCCGTCGAAGTTAAAGACGATTCAGTAGTTTTTGCTACCGCAGAGCCATTCGATCTGAGTTGGACTGATGAGGTTTCCAAGGTCATTAAGAAAAAGGTAGAGATCGTCGTATCTAACCCAATCCATATTTCAAACTTTATAGAAGAATTTTTTACAGTTAGAAGGGCCTTGCGAGAATACAATATTGAAAATAAGAAAAGTGGTGGGTTCGAGCAAACCAAAGAACTTGAAAAAATGCTAGGCTCGGTATCAAAGCCTACTAAAGAAGATTCGGTAATTTCGAATATAGTGGATTGGCTCTTTAAATTCGCTTTTGATGAAAGGGCGACTGATATACATTTGGAACCAAGGAGAGGCGTAGGACAAGTACGCTTTAGAATAGATGGAACAATGAGGGTCGTTTATAAGTTTGATCCAGAAATAATGCTTCCTATAATAAGCCGAATTAAAATTCTAGGCGATATGAAAGTCGATGAAAAAAGACGCCCCCAAGATGGACGAATTAAAAGAGAAGTAGGGCAAGACATAGTAATGGAGCTTCGTCTTTCAACTATTCCAACTCACTATGGCGAAAAATTAGTAATCCGGATTTTTGATCCCAATATGGCAGATGTAACTTTAGCGGATATTGGAATGTCTCCTCGTGATGTGGATCTCTGGAAAAATATGGTTACCAGATCACACGGGATGGTGCTGGTAACTGGGCCGACAGGCTCGGGGAAATCCACCACCCTGCATGCTTCCTTAAGGCATGTGGCCACCGAAGGTGTGAATGTCTGTACTGTTGAGGACCCTGTCGAAATAATTAATGATAGCTTTAGTCAAATGCAGGTTAACCGAGATATCGATATTACTTTCGGAAGTGCAATTCGATCTTTTTTAAGGCAAGACCCTGACGTCATAATGGTGGGGGAAATTCGAGACATGGACGCTGGGACTATGGCCATCCAAGCCGCCCTTACAGGTCATATGGTCTACTCCACCGTTCACACTAATGATGCCGCTTCGACAATAACGAGACTTTTAGATTTAGGGATTCCCTCTTACCTTATCACCGCCTGTCTCCGTTGTATTTTGGCACAACGATTGGTTCGGCTTCTTTGTAAATTCTGTAAAAAGAAGGTGGATACACCTAAAGAAGCTTGGGATCAGTTAGTCGGGCCTATTGAAATTTCTGCTCCCCCCAGCGTCTATACTCGCTCAGGTTGTACCGAATGCAAACAGACCGGTTATATGGGTCGGGCCTGTGTCTATGAGTTACTGCCAGTGACAAGAGAGCTCAACGATCTGATACGAAAGAAGGCAACACTAGAGGAGCTCACTGATTATGTGAGTAGTAACCAAGACTTCGTTCCAATGCGAGAAAATGGAGTAGAAAAGGTCATTCAAGGGCTAACTAGTATTGAAGAAGTGCTACGAGTGATCGTTTAATTAGAATTATTTTCTTTTAATCTTTGGTTTAATTTCTTTAAAGTATTCTTCCATGATTTCTGTGATTCTTCTTGCTTTACATTTTCAGCAATATTTTTCGCTCGACTATTGGCTTCGTCGGGTTGTAACTGTGAGCTACTCTCGTCTGCAGCAGGTTGATGGTAATTTAATAGGGGTTTAAACTCGGTTTTATCGTCCCTTTCAGTGGCCAATAATTTTAGCATTTGATTTCTTTTAAGCAATCTTTGTTCAAGGTTGAATCTTTCCGCCATTCTTTTCTTATAGGCAATAAAATGCGAACCAGGCTTGAGGTTCATTTTTTGTCCGGGCTCAGATTCATTTTCCATTATTGCTTGGCCAGTTAATAATGCCATCTGGACAACTTGTTGCCCCGCTACCGTATTATTATTGACCAAGGCCTTGGTGCCGCGAATACCGAGAGCGTAGGATTGAGCCTTGATTTTAATTTTTCCAGGATCTGACTTATGACGGAAGTATCCTCGAAATTTCCCTCGCAGCACCCTGATTGAATAACTGCGGTCTTTTGCCGTTTTAAACTTAAAACTTTCAACTAAGATTCTTGTTTTTGGCCCAAGAGTTACAATTGTTTGATCAATAAGGCGAATTTTTAGAAAGGTCTTTCCTTCGGTACGGATTTCTTCTTTCTTGTAAACCTTGCTATTCTTTCCAAGCACTCTTTCAGCACCAGACTTGGCATCGTATGCGGTGGAGCGTCCTTTAGAGAGTATAACTTTGCCAGCATACTTAGGAATTACCGTTGAAGTCTCTGGGTTGAAAGTAAAGTCCTTACCAACTTCTTTTTGGGCAAAGCTATCGCTACTTCCAAGAATTAGAAAAACGACAGGTAAAAAGTAAATGGAGATTCTGTAGTAAGAACTCATCATGACCTATTATACTTGAAGCCCGGTTTTTGTGGTACCTGGGAAAATGTTCATTTTAAGAGCAGTCTGCAATGTAATGACTAAATACCCTTCTTTATTACCCTGGTTTTAAGTAGTTAGCAGCTCTGGGTTGGCCTAAGATTTGCTTATTATTTGTGCATACCAACTGATCTAAAATGGAGAATACTATGCCTAGGCTATTTCTATCTATACTTGTGCTTTTCACCTCATTCAGTTTATTGGCAAAAGAGGGGAAGGTTAGGGGAGTATTATTCAGGGACACAGATGGACAAGTGAAGCTTAAATCGCTGGTTGAAGGGAGAGAAATCATCCGTCAGCTAACTGTTCCAAAAATGTTTAAGTACACCCTAGATAAGAAAATGTTAAATAGCCCCAACTATACTCTTGAGGTTGTAGGAGAGGTAACGGATAGCAAAATAGTGGCGAAGCAGACGCCTACTGTGGTCGGCGACATACTAGATAGAAAAGGAATACTAGAGAAAGTAGCGGGGAAATTTTACTTAAATGGAGAGCTTGCCCGATTTGGAAGAACAAAACCTATCTATGGCATTCCTTTTGATGATCAAAGTAAAAAACACTATATAGGAAAAGAAGTAATTACTCAGGGGCATTTTGAAACAAATGGTGATTCTAGGATCTTCGTTATAAATGCAATCTTAGAAAAAGGCTTATTAACAGCAGCCGATAGTGGTGATTTTCTTCCACCTCTCCAGTTTAATGAAGACCCTTTCGATTTTGTCTTAAACAAAATGCGTCTTAACAAAAATTCTCAGACCAGAACTCCCTGGAGAGGAACTTTAGTTCAAGACCAAAGCAAGCCTGTAAAAGCTGGTGACCCTGTTTTAATCATCACTCTTAGTGGACGTCAGGGAGACGCACCGGGCGCCTCCGCAGGCCATTTTGCAATTGGTATGGGCTCAGTCCAGAAAGATCTATCGATAAAAGGGGAGACTTTTAATTTTTATTTTGAAGGACCGAAAGAAGTTTTAGCTGGGAATACTGACTTAACTAGCTATTTTGGACACCTAATTCAAGGGCAGCAGAATTACCGACCAACTTATACAGTTTATGTCTATGGACTCAAAGAAAAAGACTTGAAAGCGGTTAGGGACCTTTATGAAGTAGAACTGCATAAAGTCCGAACAGAAAAAGGTCTAGTTATTACGCCAGGCTATAATTGTACAACCACTTCGAATTACGCTCTTCGAACTATCGGAATCTATGGACAACATTATAATTTAGGAAGACGCCTTACCCGCCCTCGTAACTTATGGTATCTAACTCCAAATACTTGGTGGGCAAATAACTCAAGAGGAGAAAACACCTGGGAAACGGCACAAATCGCAGGTTATGCTCTATCGCGACCGGCAGGTAGATTTATCCCACGTTCGGCACTTGAGAGTTTTATTAAAAACTTCCAGACTGCGAGATGGCGTAAGAGAAAAAATATTTCGCGAGTAGACTACGTTTTCATTCCTCAAACCCCTTCTCTTCGACAAATTGGCGGCATGTCTTATGACAACCCCTTTGAAGGTAAGAAGATTATTTCATTTGATAAAGAAAGAGAAAGTCGAAAAGATGAGATCAAAAAGGCTCAAGACATACTGTTTAACAAGTCGGGGCATTCTGAAGAGCAAATTAAATGGGCCGAAAAGTACTGGGCCAAGGATCAAAGAGCTGTAAAGGAAATACTAGATACCATAGATTAAGAGATATAATTCTACTTTTCGGGGGAAGCTTTGGCTTCCCCTCTTTTTTCATACCACTCTTTCAGACCTTCTAATAACAGCATAATAAATCCTGCCATAATTACCATATCTGCTATGTTAAAAATATTTGTTCCTATAACGGATTCGATTCCCACCCAAAGAAAGTCAACCACGTATCCATTGCTAAAACGGTCGATAAGATTTCCGATCCCGCCGGCCAAGATAAGGCTATAGGCATGAAAATCATAGGAAGAAATATTCTTACGGAAAAATGAGAAGAGAAAAAGTCCAATCATCAAGGCAAGTGGAAGATAGAGTAGAAAAAAATCTCGAAAAAAGGGAGGCCAATTACTACCTAGATTTCCCCAGGCGCCTGTGTTCTCTGCATAGAGCAGCTTAAGTAAACCACCAAAATAGGATTGAGGATGGTGTCCCTTAAGGGTTTCACTGGCCCATATTTTTGTCCATTGGTCGGAGCCGATAAACAGCAGTAAATAGCAGAAACTAATTAAGATTCGCTTTTTTAAAAGGAGTTCTTTCATTGGCAGAATTGTAGCATTATGCCTTTAATATTGGGCATTTATTTTAACTCTAGGCCTTTAGGGGGGGCTAACTTAGGCTTAATATCAGCTAGTTACACGGAAGTCTTGAGTCAACCTATAATGATAGCTGACGATCGAGTCGAGAGGTAGTTATGAAAGTTAAAATTAAAAAGAGCCTATTTAGGGTTAAGAGAGAGTTTATTCACCGGCATATCAAAATCGGTATTGTGTTTTCTGTTCTCTCCCTACTTGCCTTCTATCTTTTCCAGTACCATTACCTACTAAAAATGTCGGCATTGGTTACCGCCTCAGGAGCTGAAGAGACAGAGTTATTCATGAACTTAATTGAAGAACAGAAATATATTTTCACGTTGGTACTTGGGGGAACTACCATTCTCTCTCTGGTTGGAATATTGATAGGGGGCCTATCCCTTGCCAATAGAATAATAAAACCACTCGAAAAATTAGGTTCTCATTTTGAGGGAACGACAACTATGAGCGAAGCCACCCGCTTGAAAGGCAATCGAAAAGAGCCATTTTACGAACTTGTCTCAGCCTATAATAAAATGATCGTGAGACAGGAGCCTGGAAAATTTGCTGGATTTGCTTCTTTTCAAGATGTAGATGAAGTACGCAGGACCTATCAGGACAAGGTGCCGGTAAAAGTCCGGAAATAATTATTCGATTAATTGCATGAATTTTTTATAAAATTTTCTGGATTTCATAAAGGTCTTAACTCTACCCAGAGTAGACTTCTCATCACGAATTTTTTCAGCGTCATTGGGGTCAACTGCATCCTCTTGGTCAATCGTTTTGAACTTTTCAGCCATTTTTAGCTTAAGCGCCTTGGCCGAGTCTTCTTCCTGGCCATTTTTCTCTAATGAGGCAGGTTTCCGCGAGTTTGCCTCAGGTTTCTTTTCAATCGTCGCGGTCTCGCCTTTTGGAGCGCTATCTGGGGCCTGTTCTTTTACCTGAGACGGATCGATTTTAACAACTTGGTTTTTCTTATCGCTCTCTTCAATCGCTTTAAATTTTGCATCGAGATCGGCCTTAATTTGAGCCGGGGTCTTGGCAATATTTTTGATATGTGTTTTTTTGATTTCAGTAATTTTCTCAGTGACATCTTTCACTTCATGGGCAACACCCTTTTGAACTTCGGCACCAACCTCTTTGACTCCTGACTCAATTGTTTTGGCGACTTTCCCTAGGTCAGCGTCTGTTCCTTTATTGACAACTTCTTCTTTTACTTTCTCTACCGTGGCCTCGACTGTATTGATTACATTATTTAGAGTTTCGGGTTCACCTTCTTTTGCTGGATTTTCCGCCACTGGAGCGGGTTCAATAACCTCTGGTGCTACAAGTACCGGCTTTGCCACCTCTGCAACTGGTGCTGGCTGGTCTTTCATAAAAGGCAAGTTGTCTATCATACCCGCAATCTTTCCAGGGAGTGAATCAAATTGACCGGAGAATATTAAGACACCCAATACAAAGACACCTGCAATCGCAAAAAGTAGCTTTTTAGCTTCAGGGGTCATTGGCTTACGAGGGCGCTTAATTTTTTCTTTCTTGGGGGCAGCCAGTTCAGATTCTTCGATATCAAGTAGTGAAAAAATACTGGTGGCATTTCCTCCGCCACCGGACTTCTTTTCAATCATTTTGAGCATATTGGATTGCTGAGCTTCCCGGTTTTTCTTTGCCAGCTCTGCTCTTGAAAGTTTAGCATCGAAGTCTAAAACTAATGCTTCGATTCCACCATCGAGGGCCGAATGAACTTCCGCAAAATCAAAGTTCATGATTTTTATTTGACGAGTTTTCTCTCCGTCGCCACTCTCAGCAATTTCTTTTTTACGGGCTTCTTCTTCTTCGATCTCCTTAACCACGGCGACCATATCAATCTTGCCGTATTCCATAAATTTATCGCGGTCACGGGCTATTTCTTCTGCAAAAATTTCAGATACAAAAGGACCAACATCGGCGGCATTGAAGTCGGGGTATTCTTTAAATAAGAATTTGGTCAAATCCCTGTTAAATTTCTCCATATTGGCGTAGCGATTAACGGGGTCTCGTTCGAGGCATTTTAAAATTATTTCATCGAGATATTCGGGAATATCTTCTCTTTTATTTGAGGGGCGTTCGATCTGGCAGAGCATAATTTGGCGTAGGGTATCGATATCTGTTTCGCCTAGAAAAACTCTTTCTCCAACTAGCATTTCGTACAGGGAAAGTCCTAAGGCAAATAGATCATAACGACCATCTACTTCCTTTCCCTCAAGAATCTCAGGGGCCATATAAGAGATTTTACCTTTTATCGCCTGCTCTTCTTCTTCAGGTGCTTCTTCTTCGTCAGCTGTCGCTTCAGAACCTCCCGCAACTACCTCTCCATTTTCATCAAGCTCGGGTTCTTCGGAAGAATCCTCTTCTTTTTTCTCTTCCTCTGGATCAGCGGAGGCGATACCGAAATCGATAAGTTTTGGGTTCCCGTCATAGGTCAGCATAATATTATGGGGAGAAATGTCCCGGTGAACAATTTTAAGGCATTCTCCAGAAAGGTTGTCTTTAAATGTATGGGCGTAATGGAGTGCCTCAGCTGCTTTGCTTATGCAGTAACAGGCGGCAGGAATTGACCATTTTTTGCCTTGCTCGTTGAGGCGTTTTGTAATTTGGTCCAGGTCACGACCATGGATAAATTCCATAGAGACATAGAGCCTACTATTAATGGAGCCATAGTCGAAAGTGGTGGCTATATTAGGGTGCTGTAAACCAAAAGAAACTTTTAGTTCGTCTATAAACATTTGTTTAAAATCTGGGTCTGCCGAGAATTTCTTCTGTACCATTTTTATGGCGACCATTTTATTGGCCTCTTCACCGAGATAACGGGCAATACAAATTTTTGCCATACCTCCATCAGTTAAATGGTCAAGAACTAAGTATTTTCCATATCGCTTTGGATAGACATTATCATCCTCTTCTTCTTCTTCCTCTTCTTCGGGTTCCTCTTCGCCTTCGGGGACTTCTCCTCTAGCGCGCGCCTCTTTTCGCATCCGGGCCTCTTGAATTAGCCGTTGGCGGTCGGAAACTTCGGCTTCCTTGCTCATTTTCTCGCCGAGAATGAGCTCGCTATCCATACTGTCTTCAAAATCGAGTAAGCTATCATCATCGGGGGCGTCTGGATCTTCGCCATCTTTAATATTTTGAGCCGTCAATTTTGCACGGGATATTGAACTTTGAGATTGATCGCCAACCTCTAGCTCGGAAGATAAATCTTCATCTGAAAATTCGATCCCATTATCCTGGGCGTCTTCCTCGGGAATTTCAATTTCGTCGTCATCACTCATCTGTTAAGCTTTTCGGTTTTTTAAGGCCTAAAGTTTAATTATTATAAACTTCAGGGGTCAAGTATAAGGTTAATAATATCAACACTTTGAGTGACAAAATTTGCCGATGGCGAAGAAAATAAAGAAGATTAAAATGAATAGCAGATGGGTCTCTATTAAGATGCCTTTGACTTAACAGGATGTTTATATGAAGTGGACACTACTTACTCTGACGATGCTTATATTTAGCGCCTTAATTCCTACAACTTCTGAGGCACAACTTTTTAAGATTATAAATAGAACAGGCCTCTGTGTCGGTGCTCTCTGTGATGCGCTAGAGGATGAGGTGAATAAAGACTTACCTGACGCCGATCAAAGCTCATACCTAAAAGGCATGTCAAATGCTGGGGTTGCCGCGGTAAAGGGATTGGGAGCAGATTATGCTTCGAATATAAATTTGTTTGTTGTAGGCGCGTCGGTTGGGATTGGCGCTGATGTTGGCAATAATTCCATGGGAGATCTGATTAGCGGAGACGTTAAGAGCAATCAGTTTAGAGGTTTTGGGGTCAATACTTCAGTACTTGTAGGTCTAAACTTAGGAATATTTGGAGATGAACTTTGGGGTTACGACTTAGATGACTTCACAGGATTTATCAATTTCATGAAAGTCGGAGCCCCCAAAAAAAATGGTCTTGAAGCTGACGTGACGGCCTTTGGGATGCACCTTCAATATAAGTATATTCAACCTAAGTCGGTAGTGGCCGGAATTTTACAATGGGGTGGAGTTGATTTTACCTCTGGATTTGATTATGCCGGTATGGACCTTTCATTTACCAAGAGCATGAGCAAAACAGTTAGTGTGGCAGGAAATGATGGTACATTCGATGGTACTGCGAAAGTAGGAGCGGAGGTATCAACTATTTCAATTCCTTTTGAAGTCTCTTCGAATGTTAGATTACTCTACCTGCTAACTTTATATGGTGGCCTTGGCGCGGATCTGGCATTTGGTGGAGCCAAGTCTATAGCAAATGTAACAGGTAATATTTCGGTACCGGGTGGATCAGGTACGGCTAACTTAGACCTAGGCTCTGAAGAAGGACCTACTTTTTTGACAGGCAGGGCCTTTGCTGGCTTTCAACTTAATCTCTGGGCGCTGAGGGTTTATGCTCAGGTAAATAATGGTTTTACCAATGATACAGTGTCGGTAAATGTCGGTTTAAAGATCGCCTGGTAGGATGGGACTCTCGGAGACCCTATGATTACGCAAGAAAAAGAGTTGAGAGGATTACTTACGGCATGGGAAGAGTCCCTTGGTTTTTCTGACGACCAGGACCTTCCTCTTCTATTTTTCTTACACGGTTTTCCCGATTGCCCACAGTCCTATTTAGAACAATGGAAATTTTTTAAGGACTATCCGATTGTCTCGCCATGGAATAGGGGAGTTGGAAAGAGTATTTCCCCTCGTAATCCTAAACGGTATGGACTTCATGGACACCTTTTAGACCATCTTCAAATACTGGACGAAATAGATAAACGCAAAAAAAGAAAAGTCATTGTGATTGGCCACGATATTGGTTCACTCTATAGCTGGAATCTGGCCGTTCATTTAAAAGACCGGCTTCAAGGATTGGTTTTAATAAATGGAGTATCTCCAAGCCAAATGATACGCAGGGTTTTCAACCCAAAACAAGTGGCAAAAAGCTGGTATATCGCCCTCTTTCAAATTCCTCTATTGGCAGAAAAGTTTTGGAATAGGTATGAAAAGCAAATAACTTCCAGAGTTTTTGCCAAAGGTGGAAAACCGAGGGGTCTTGAGAGTCGAGAGGCAATTAAAATGGGGAAGGCGATAAACCAATATCAGCAGGCTTTTTACGAGTGTCCTGAGCACTACACCAGTACAGCGGTAGAATTTCCACTACTGTCAATTTGCGGTAAGGATGATCCGTTCCTGGAACCCGCCGATGAGACCGAATTAAAAAAAATTGCTACCAATTTTGAATTAGAGGTAATAGAAGGTGGTCATTGGGTTCACCAACAAAATCATCAGCTAGTAAATCAAAAAATATTAGAATTTATTCAGCAAACAAGTGAGTCATAAAATGAGCAGTCAACCAATCGCTGTCATTACAGGCGGCGCGAGTGGGATAGGAAAAGAGTTAGTGAGACTTTATATCTTGGATCACCTCGTTATAGCATTGGATCTTTCACAAGAGAGTCTCGAGTCACTTAAAGAAGAGTTTCCTGGAGTGATTGCACTATCCTGTGATGTCTCTAAGCTCGAAGAGCTAAAAACAGTCGCTGAAAAAATCATCTCTAGTTACGGAACACCTACTATTTGGTTTAATAACGCTGGTATCGCAGTGGTCGAAAGTTTTAGAGAATTCGATTTAGAGAAGTTCGACCAAGTACTTAAAGTTAATATTAACGGAGTAGTCTATGGCACAAGAGTAGCGATGGAGAAAATGGGTGAAGAGGGAGTGATTGTAAATATGGCCTCGGTAAATGGTTATATCCCAGCGCCCTATATGACAGCCTATGGCGCCAGTAAACATGCAGTAGTTGGTTTTACTGCTGGTCTTCAGCAGGAGCTGGAAATTGAAAAGTCGAGTCTAAGGGTGGTGCTAGTGGCCCCTGGCTTTGTAGAGACCCCTATTGTCCATGCCGCCGATAAATTGATTCAGAATCCATTATTTGAAAAGTTTAGGTCTCAGCCGGAAACAGTCGCGGCAGAAATAAAGAGCGGGATAGAATCCGGAAAGGGCACCATATTTCCCACTTTAAATGGAAAGTTAATGATTCAGTTAAATAAGCTAAGCCCACAAATGCTTGCCAAAGGCGGGCGTTTTTTTCTTTCAAAAAATTGGAAGGATTTTTTTAAGTCCTAAGTAGCTCTTCCGTCTTCTTGTCGAGCTCTTCATCAATTTGCCTATCAACTTCTTTCTCTACAGTTTCAGAGAGTGCTAGGTCCAAATCTTTTTCAAACTGAGCGAGGCCCTCATCCTGGTCCTCGGATGCTACGGTCTGATCTGAATCATCTTTTTGCGCTAATTTGTTCATGAGAGAATTATAGGGCCTAACGCTGGAAAAAGCTGAAGCCCTTGCTTAACTACCCAAAATCAATAGTATAAGGTTATTTTTTATTGGGCCTAAAAGTGCCCTCTTTTCGAGTATTTAGGCTCTTTTTATTGAGTTAAAAAGACCTTCTTTTAAACTGCTCATTAACCGATAAGTTAATCGTTAGTTTTTATGAGTGGGAGAGTTAATTTTTGAGTTCTGACATAGGTTCTAAAATTTTTCTAGTATTGGCCTGCTTCCTTTTTCTGGGAGTAGATTCCTTTAAGAGATTAGAAAAGATCATTATTACTGATCCCAGCGGAGTCTCTTTGCGCTCTAGTAGCTATTTCCCTCGCAATTACGAAGGCAATGTCTTATCGACGATTCCAGCAGGCACCGAGGCTAAAATAATAGGCTTTGATACCCGCAAAACGAAAGGCATAGGAATAAAGGTTGAAGTCTCGGTCAAAGGAAAGAAGAAAACCGGTTGGGTTTATTACCATACCGAAACAAAAGATAGGACTATCGATATCCATGATTACGATAATAAAAAAATAGATACTGATGAGCTTTTTGAAAAAGCCAAAAAGCTAAAGAGTGGTCTGTCTAAAATCCAATTTTACAAAAACTGGTTCACCTCAGTTGACGATTATAAGCAAAAAACCAACTCGGCGACCCATGTCAGGACATTGGAAGAATCTCCGATTGTCGTCGACCTAAAAAATAGTGGCAAGGGGTATGTATGGAAGAAAATTGCCAAGGGGACTTATAAAATTGACGTTGATAATTACAGAGGTGGGAAATGGGTTCCAATCTTAATTCCTGAGATTCAAGAGGACGGGACAAAGGTATCAAAAATATTTTATATGAGGCGTGATATTAACGATCTTATCAGTGCCGTAAATAAAGTTCCGACGGTGGTTGAAAGTAAGCCTCCTTGTCGCGAAGAAAATTTAGAAGCGGCAGAAGAAGCTGTTCCTGAGCGCCCAGATGTAGTTCCATTGGGACCTGTTAAAAATTGGCTAAAGGGATGCCATGTTTTGGCAAAAAAAGAAAAAATGAAAGTAGAAAATGATTACGCCAGCTTAAATCAATGCTGGGAATCAATACAAGATGCTCTAGGGACCATAAATCATCCCAATAGAGATAATGTTTATGAAAATATGTACAAGAAACTAAATCCTCATGAAAAAAGATTTATGGCGATGGTGGCCTCGTCTGTGGGAGAAGCAGGAATACTTTCACGAAACAAATGGCGCGAAATGCATGCAGTTATGAAGGTGATTGATAATCGCCTTAAGTATGCTAAAGATAGAGGTGATGAAATAAACCCAAATGAAATTGATATCATATTACAAGATAGTCAATTTTCTATGTATAACGGGAAGGATAGGGAAGGTAATTGGGAGTCAACTCTTCTGTCGTCGACTGGCAGACCGGAACTAATCCGGGCGATAAAGGCCTACATCTCTTACCCTCATCAAAACTTTGGGCCCAAAAATACTATTGATAAAGTCTATCATTACCATGCCTCCTATCGTTATCCTAGCTGGAGACACCAGGGAACAATTGTCAAAGTGAAGGTAAATGACAAGGACGTCGATGGAAAAAGACTGCGCTACAATGGGGTATATAAGCAAGTTTCTCATAAATTTTATAAAGGGGTTCCTTGGACTTACGAAAGTAATCTATGGCGTTCCGCCTATGAGGGAGCTAAATGAGAAAACTAATTGTAGTGTTTTTTGTAATTTGCACTCCATTGTCAGCATTGCCAGCAATTGGGAAAGAGTGGAGAGTAACTGTTTTTATGGATCATTTCTTTTTGCAGAAACTTTCGAATAAAAAATTAATGAAAAAAATTAAAAGTGTTGGGGGAAGACCAAGGTTTGAGAGAGTAATTTTAAATAAAAAATCGAAAGTACAGCTGCTAGTTTATTTTGCGGGGACCGCTGGAACCTCTTTTATGGTTGAGACCTATCGCGCTGTCATTTTTGATACCAATAGTAAGAAATTTCTAGGCGACTTTCCTTTTGCCTATAAAGGCTCTAAAAAAATCAAGCAGCCGCGTTGGATATTTGATAAAGGGCATATCAGTATAGACGTCGACGATATTAATCTTCATAAACGCATCAAACTTTAATCTGGCTTATATTTAAATGCTGTGGGAAAATGGCCATATGAGCGATGATCCCAAACTTTGTATACTCCCTTGGAACCAATTATTTGTTTCAAACAGTGGAGCGATATATCCTTGTTGCCACGGACCAGCTAGCCTAATGTCTGCAAAAGATGAGAGCGGGGAAGACCTATACGTCGGTAATCCTGGAACAATAACCCGTACCTATAGTGCAGATTATTTTCAAAAAATAAGAAAAGACTTAGCCGCAGGCGTAGAAAATAAAACCTGCCAATATTGTTGGAATAGAGAACGAGCTGGAATTATAAGTTTACGACAAAGTGTTAATAAAGATTTTGAAGAACTCTATCAAAAACTAGAAAAAAATCATCCTGCCGTTCCCAATCCTGTAGATATTAGGATTCTCGACTTGAGGCTTGGCAATCATTGTAATTTGGCATGTCGAATGTGCGCTCCTCATTCATCTGAAAAATTACTAGATGAATTCAAAGAGATGACTCGTGAACCTCAGTATATCTCTAATTTACGGTTCGATTGGTTCAAATCGAAATGGTTTTGGGAGGAGATTTTTGATGTCTCTCCAAATTTGGAACAAATTCATTTTGCAGGAGGAGAACCTTTTTTAATTAAGGAGGCATGGAATTTTTTAAAACGTCTAGTTAAAGAAAGAGATACCTCCAAGATTAGCTTAAGCTTTAACACAAACTTGACACTGATTCCAAAAGAGGCCTATGAGCTTTGGCCTAAATTTAAAGAGGTCAAATTGTTAATTTCTGTCGATGGAATAGGTCCGTTATTTGAGTATGTTCGCTATCCAGGAAAATGGGCAACCCTAGAAAAAAACTTACAAGAAGTTGAGAACAATTTTAAGCAGCTCAATTTAACAGAGGCACTTATTGGCTGTACTGTTCAAGCCTACAACTTCCATACTATTCCAAATATGTGTGATTATTTTTCGCAGTTTAAATTTATAGGCCAACATATGGATTTTAATATTTTGGAAAAGCCCCATCACTTTTCCATAGCCAACCTCCCTTCAGAACATAAATTAAAAGTTCGCAGTGAGCTGAAGTTATTATTGGCAGGACTAATTAACGACGGCGAAAAGCATCTTCATTATCTAAATAGCATAAAATATTTAATTGATTTAACAAAGAGCGAGAGCGATCCGAAGGAGTGGCGTCAATTTTGGCGTTGGACTGAGTTTTTTGATTCAAAACGCAATCAGTCTTGGCAGAATTTCTTACCCCATTTCGAACAGTATAAAATTTAGCTTAAGAGAGAAGTTTATTAACTTCTTTGAGAAGGTCTTCTTTAGTAATTGGTTTTAGGCAGGCCGATATGGCCCCCATCTCTAGGGCCTGGTTAAGCCCTAGGTTAGCGACCATTTTATTTTTAGAGTCTCCTCCGCCAGAAAGTGCAATCACTTTTGTCTGAGGGAAATTGTCAACAATCTTCATGGTCAATTCGATTCCATTCATTTCCGGCATCACCATATCCGTAATAACCAATTGATAGCCATTTTGCTGGATAAGTTCCCAAGCCTTATGGGGATCTATGGTGGTTTCTATTTGGTGTCCTTCGTCTTCAAGGTACTCCTCAAGAATTTCGCAAATATCTGGGTCGTCATCGACAATAAGTATTTTTGCCATGCCTAAGTATAGGTGAGTTTTTATTTAATTGCCTTATGCTTTGCGCCGTACCTTAGTAGTTGGCAAATAGTTCTATACGACAATTTCTCTGCAAGCTACACTTGGAGGGAACTTTTTTAGGAGATATAGATGAGTGATTTTGACGGCGGGGAAAACCTCGATCGATCGCTTGGACCTTTTATGCTTTGGGGTCTTGGAGTTGGTTATGTTATTTCCGGTATGTACTTCGGTTGGAACCTTGGACTCGCCGAAGGTGGCACCCTTGGACTCGCTATTGCTACATTTTTTATAATCATTATGTACGTTACCTTTACTTTTTCCTATACGGAATTGGCTTGCATGATTCCAAAGGCCGGTGGTGCCTTTGATTATGCCAATAAGGCCTTGGGCCCGAATATGGGATTCTTAGGTGGGATGGCCCAAAACATAGAGTTTATTTTTGCGCCTCCAGCAATTGCTTTTGCTATAGGTGCTTACTTAAATTTACATATGCCAACCATACCAGTTAATGCGATAGCAATAGCAGCCTTTGTTATTTTCACATTAGTCAATATCGTGGGAGTGAAAATTGCAGCGATTTTTGAATTGGTTATTACAATCATAGCAGTTGTCGAACTTCTAATTTTTGCGGGAGTTGCGCTTCCTCATTTTGAAGTCGCTAACCTTTCTGTAAATGCGTTGCCTAATGGTGTGGAAGGAATTTTTCGTGCTATACCCTTTGCTATTTGGTTTTTCCTTGCCATAGAGGGAGTTGCAAATGTCGCCGAAGAGACTGTAAACCCGCAAAGAAATATATTTATAGGTTTTGGTTCTGCTATTGTGACATTGGTAATCCTTTGTATTTTGACTTTTACAAGTGCAGTAGGTGTAGGTGGTTGGGAGACGGTAGTCTACGATGTGGGAAGTACTACCGCATCTGATTCTCCATTGCCACTAGCGATCAAGGCGATCTCGGGTGGTTCCGATTTTCTTTATCATTTAATTATTTGGGTGGGGCTTTTTGGTTTAGTTGCCTCATTTCACGGTATTATTCTAGCGGCAGGACGTGCTACTTTCGAATTTGGCAGAGTTGGTTATGCTCCCAAAATTTTTGGAAAAACTCATAAAAAATTTAAAACCCCCGCTCCCGCTCTAATTTTTAATATGTTGATAGGGATTTTGGCAGTTCTATCTAACGAAACTGGAGCAATTATTACGATTGCCTGCTTTGGAGCTCTTTCTCTCTACATAATTTCGATGCTCTCATTTTTTAAGTTACGAAAAGACCAACCCGATTTAGAAAGGCCATTCAAAATGATTGGTTATCCTGTATTACCAGGGCTGGCATTGGTAATTTCGAGCATATCTCTTGTGGCCATGACTTATTATAATTTGAAAACGGCAGCGATCTTTTATGGAATTATGCTACTTTCATTTCTTTGGTTTAAGTTTTTTGTAAATGATGATGTTAAACAAGCGGCCACAAGCGCTTAGGGGATACTATGGCAATGACTAATGATCAGATTATAGAAGAAATTAAAAACTATCCTGGAAAAAAGGTAAAAGTTGCAGTTACTGATATTGATGGAATACTGCGTGGAAAAGTCATGCATGTTGATAAATTCCTTTCGTCCCTTGAGGGTGGTTTTGGTTTTTGTAATGTGGTATTTGGCTGGGACTCAGCGGATGTATGCTACGACAACGTCGAGTATACCGGATGGCATACTGGCTACCCAGACGCCGAGGCAAGATTGGACCTTTCGACATACAGAAAAGTTCCTTGGGACGGCGATATTCCATTGGTACTGGCAGATTTTCGGGATAAAAAGGATCATGCACTTGAACTTTGCCCTCGAAACCTTCTTAAAAAAATTAGGAAGTCTGCTGCTGACATGGGCTATTCAGCTACTTTCTCTCAAGAGTTTGAATGGTTTAATTTTTCAGAAAATAGCGACGACTTACATGATAAACATTTTATGGAACCAGAACCTATAACTAGGGGAATGTTTGGCTATTCGCTTTTACGTTCTTCTCAAAGAAGTGAGTACTTTAATGACCTCTATGACTTACTTGCAAAGTTTGGAGTTCCGATTGAAGGATTCCATACCGAAACAGGACCTGGTGTGTATGAATGCGCGCTTTTATATAGTGAGATCCTAGAAGCTGCGGATAGAGCTGTCTTATTTAAAGCAGGTGTCAAAGAGATCGCTTCAATGCATGGAGTAGTCCCTACCTTTATGGCCAAGTGGAGTGATGATTATCCTGGTTGCTCAGGGCATATACATCAAAGTCTTTGGAAAGATGGTTCTAATGTATTTTGCGAGCCTAAAGATGCGGACGGGATGAGCGAGATTATGAAAAGCTATTTAGCTGGTCTTCTTCATTGCCTACCGCACGTCTTGCCACTACTTGCTCCCACCGTTAATTCATTTAAGCGGCTCGTCGAAGGAGCATGGGCGCCTACTACCATAACCTGGGGTATAGAAAATAGAACTTGTGCTGTACGCGCGATTCCAGGCTCTGAGAAGTCCACCAGGATAGAAATGAGAGTACCTGGCAGTGATACCAATCCATATTTAGCAATGTCTGCAGTGTTGGCCTCTGGGCTATATGGCGTAAAAAATAAGCTTAAACTTGAAATACCTAGGGTTCAGGGCAATGGCTACGCTATGAAGGACCATGGCGTGCTTCCGGCAAACCTTTGGGAATCAACTCAAGTTTTTAAAAATTCTAAAATCAGCAATGAGCTATTTGGCGAAAAATTTGTAAAACATTTTGCCGCCACTCGGGAATGGGAATGGAGACAATACTCAAAAACTATTACTGATTGGGAACGAAAACGTTATTTTGAAATCATCTAGGTGAGGCCCCTATGAATTGGAATACTCGAAGTACATTTAATTTTCCCTGCCCAATTCGCTTTGGGCCAGGAGTAATTGATGAATTAGGAGCTTATTTAAAAGACCATAACCTTAAAGCGCCGTTATTTGTAACGGACCAAGGGCTAGCTGGTCTTCCTTTCTATCAGAAGATAATAAAAGATTTAGGTAATTGTGGGCTTAAAGCTTTTACTTTTACCGAGATCGATAAAAATCCCGTGAAGGCAAATGTCTTGGCAGGAAAAGAATCTTACATCAATAATAAGAGCGATTGTATTATTGGAATGGGTGGTGGCGCCAGTATGGATGTGGCCCGTGCTATTGCTTTGATCGTTAACCATGACCGGGACCTTTTTGATTTTGACGATGCTACCGATGGCTGGAAGTATGTGGAAAATCCAATCCCTCACTTTATTACTATTCCTACTACCTCTGGTACAGGAAGTGAAGTTGGGCGAAGTACTGTTATAAGTGAAGACGACTCCCACCAAAAGCGGGTGTTGTTTGCTCCTCAATTAATGGCAAAAATAGTTTTCGCAGACCCCGCTCTGACTCTGGAGTTACCAGCTGCAATTACCGCAGCAACAGGAATGGATGCCCTAACCCATAATATCGAGGCTTTCGTTTCTAAGGGATATCATCCACTCTGTGATGGGATAGCATTAGAAGGTTGTCGCTTGGTCGCAAAAAGTTTAGTAAAGGCAACGAAAGAGTCCGATCTAGAGGCACGTACTCATATGATGGCAGCTGCTATGATGGGGGCAACGGCTTTTCAAAAAGGTTTAGGAGTTGTCCATAGCACCGCTCATCCCCTATCTACTCTTTTCAATACCCACCATGGCTTGGCCAACGCGATAATGTTACCTTATGGCATCGAATACAATTCAGATAATTGTCCCGAGAAATATGCCATTATTGCAGAAGCAATGGGACTGAGAAATCCGGGGTTACCGGATTTTTTAAAGTATATAGACGAGCTAAACGCCGAGTTAGGACTTCCTAAAGATTTACACGCCTTAGGAGTTGAGCTCGCAAACGTTGAAGCATTATCAGAGCTGGCGATTAAAGACGTTTGTCATCTCTGTAACCCAAAGCCCTGCACGCAAGAAGACTTTGTTGCCATATATAAAAAGGCACTTCCATGATTAAACTTGGTGTAACTTCGTGCTTTATGTATCCTGATCTCGATCGGCTTGTTTTTGGTGCGAAATCCCTATCCTATATAGAGAATGATATGTTTTCTTACCTTACTAGAAAAAACGTCATGCCGATTTTGATACCGGACCTCGATTATGAACGCCAGAAACAATTCCTCGACGAAGTTGATGGCTTTGTTTTTTCTGGCGGAGTGGATGTTTCACCTGAATCTTATTCCGAAGTGGGCATAAATAATAATCGCTGGGCAGGTGACAGGTACCGAGATGAATACGAATTAAAGATCCTTGAGTACGCGCGTAATTCGAAAAAACCGGTTTTTGGAATTTGTCGAGGAATGCAAATTATTAACGTCGGAATGGGCGGAACTCTTTATCAAGACCTACAAACCCAAACTGGAACGACTCGAAATCATCGTGACGCTGTAAAATACGATACTATTAAGCACACAGTTGATGTTTGTAGTGATGGAATTCTTAAGAAAATATATAAGAAAGATCACTTAAATGTGAACACCGTTCACCATCAGGGAGTTAAAGATTTAGCAAAAAATCTAATTCTAGAGGCCAGTTGCCCCGACGATGACCTCTGTGAAGCCTTTAGGTCTAGTAATATGGAAGAACATTATATTTTAGGAGTCCAGTGGCATCCCGAGTTTTCACCCTCACTCCAAAATGAGGTAGAAGACCCAGCCCCATTATTTGATGACTTCTTAGAAGCTGTAAAAATATTTAAAGGAAAATAAAATGGATATAATTAATCCTTCCAATAATAAAGTAATTTCAAAAGTAGAAATAGATACTGAGGTACAAGTTCAGGAAATGTATATTGCTGCTAAAAAACAACAAAAAGTTTGGAAAAATACACCGATTGAAGAAAGAATAGCTGCCATTAAAAAATTCGCAGAACTAATAATAGAAAAGGAAAATCGAGATGAACTGGCTTCAATACTAACTTCCGAAACGGGAAAACCCCTTCAGGAATCATATAATGAAATTAATGGAGCTGCTGTTAAGTGTCAGTTTTTTATTGCTGAAAGTGAAAAATACCTGCTTTCAAAAATAATGAATAGTGATGGCAATACACAAGAAATACTCAGTTACGATCCGCTAGGGGTTATTACAAATATATCGGCTTGGAACTATCCTTATTTAGTAGGTGTAAATATATTTATTCCGGCCTTAATCACTGGGAATGCTGTTCTTTACAAACCTAGCGAATTTTCAACTCTAACAGGGCAACAAATTACGAAATTTCTTCATCTTGCGGGAATTCCTGAAAATATCTTTAAGATGGTTACTGGTGATGGAAAAGTAGGGGAGTATTTATTAGATCTTCCTCTCGACGGGTACTTTTTTACCGGCTCTTACCCTACAGGGAAAAGAATTGCCGAAGCGGTAGCGTCTAAATTAGTTCCTGTGGGTCTTGAGTTAGGCGGAAAAGACCCACTATATATAACTGATGAAGTTGTAGATATAGAGAAGGCTGCAGAGTCTGCAGTTGAAGGAACCTTTTACAATAATGGTCAAAGCTGCTGTTCGGTTGAACGAATTTACGTCCACCAAAAAATGTATAATCAATTTAAAAAGAATTTTATTGAAAAAGTGAAGTCACTAAAAGTAGGAGACCCAACTCAGAAAGAAAATAGCCAAGGGGCGATAACCAGGAAGGCACACCTTTCCTATTTAAATGAACTAGTTATTGATGCAACTGAGAAGGGCGCTACTTTAGAAGTAGGAGGCAGTGTTATTGATTCTGCTGGCAACTTCTTTGAACCGACGGTTCTTAGTAATGTAAACCATGAGATGCGCTGTATGCAGGAAGAGACTTTTGGTCCTGTCATCGGAATTCAAGAAGTTGCTAATGACGAAGAGGCCATCACCCTTATGAATGATACTGAATTTGGATTAACTTCCTCCGTTTTTTCATCTAACCAAGAACGTGGAGAAAAAATCTTAAAACAAGTCAACTCTGGAACCGGTTATTTAAATTGTTGTGACCGAGTTAGCGGACACTTACCCTGGTCCGGTCGCGGACATTCAGGACTAGGAACTACTCTCTCGCCTTTAGGTATTTGGACTTTTACTAACCCCAAGGGATATCACATAAGGACACTATGATACGCGGAATTCTAATGGTAACGCCTGAATACTACGACGTTACCTACGCAATTAATCCCCATATGAAAAATAGTGACGGTTCTCTTAAGAAGGTCGATAAAATGAAGGCCACTAGAGAATGGGGAGAGTTAACTAAGGCCTTTCTTGAAATTGGAATTCCTATTAAAATTATTAATGGAGTTAAGAACCTCCCTGACATGGTATTCGCAGCGAATCAGACCTTCCCATTGCTAGATGGTTCATTTGTTCTTTCAAATATGTCTAATCCAGAAAGAGCTGAAGAGATTGAATATTTTAAAAATTTCTTACACGGAGAAGGTCTTCGCTATCATGAATTAAATTTTGGTAAGTATTCCTTTGAAGGGATGGGGGATGCTATCTGGCATCCCAAGAAGCGGCTTGTTTGGGGTGGTCATGGATTCCGCACTGATCTTGAGGCCTACGATATTTTGGAGGACCACTTCAATCTCGATATTATTCCTCTCAAACTCAAACGAGAGGAATTCTACCACCTCGACACTTGCTTAGTTCCAATCGACAGTGCTACTGCTCTTTTTGTTGAATCGGCCTTTGATAAGGAGTCGTTGGTCAAGCTTCAACATGGATTTGAAAACCTTATTCCAATTCCTGAAGATGAAGCATTGAAAAATTTTGCAGGTAATGCATTTTGCCCGGATGGGCATCATGTGGTTATGCAAAGTGGATCTAAGAAAACTATGAAATTATTAGGCCAATTAGGACTAGAAGTTTTAGAAGTAGAGACTAGTGAATTTATCAAAGGTGGAGGATCAGTATTCTGCTTGAAGGGAATGTATTTCTAATTAGCGAATTTCTTTTTCAAGTTCTTGCATCGATTTAATTTTGTCCTTTAAAAGTTCCTTCAAACTGTCCTTCAAATAATCTTCTAAGTCTTCGTCAGTACTTCCAGTATTTGAAATCACCTTGTCATAGAGCTCTCTAGTTTGCTGACCTACGCTTAGAGTAATCTTGTATTCACTCAGATAATCATCCACAAGGTCGCGAACCAATCCAGACAAGTTGAGACCACCACTATTGATTTGCTCGTATTGGTCTTCTCGAATCATGAG